>DASWQD010000424.1:0-2655 GCA_036398255.1 Gemmatimonadaceae bacterium
ATGACTCTGTCTCCTCTGCGCCCTCTTTTTACCGGTCCCAGCGAAGTCCGAGGAATGCGATCGTTCCGATCTCCGGCATGTTGATCATCTCGATGTGCTTCTTGCCGAAGCCGCATTCGCGCTTCTTCTCGTACAGTGACACTCTGCCCGTTCCGACCCAGCCATTCATCGACGACGTACCGCCGCGGCATGCAAAGAGGTTCTGCACTGACAGGTTGAGTCTGGCTCCGGTGACTGGAAGCTTGTATCCAGCGGTGAAATCGAACGTGCTGAATGTCGGGATCTTGCCGTTGTTCACACCCGACAGGAAGCGATAGCCGTTCACGTAGCGAACGGTGAAGCCGGCGCGGAGCAGATCCCGGTAGAGATTCGCGAAGTCCATTCCGACATTGAACTTCGTCGTGGGGCTGTTGAACGAAGTGGCTTCCGCCGGATCACCTGCCTTGCTCTCGACGGTATCGAGCTTCTGAAGGCTGGCAGTGCCGTTGATCGCGATCGTCGGCGTGATCAGGAACTTGAGGCCCATGTCGGTTCCGGTGATCTGCGCGTCACCGACGTTGAAGTAGGTAAGAGGGATCTGGAGTCCGCCGGTCGAGCCAGTGAGCTGCTCTCCGGTTTTCGCATCGAACGCGAACGTCGGACCACCCTGAGCTGCCGGCGTCAACGGATTCGCAATGACGACGAGCGGACTCATGAACTTCTTGAAGTTCGACCGGTATCCGGTGATGTCCACGAAGAGACGGTTGCCGAGCACGCCCTTGTAGCCGAGCTCCCAGGTGTCGTTCTTCTCGGGCTCGATCGGAGCGATCGTTCGGACAGTCGCGCCCGCTGCGTTCTTGATCAGGTAGCCGTTGGGATTCCCGAACACGCCGACGAGCGGCGCGAAGTCGGGGAAGAAGAACCCGTACTGGAGGACCGTCGGCGACTTGAACGCACGGTTGTACGTGACGCGGAAAGTCTGGTCGACAATCGGCGTGAACAGGAGCGCTGCCTTCGGGCTCCACTGCGCGTCGTACCGATCATGCTGGTCGTATCGAGCGGCGACGACTGCGCGCAGCATCGGAATGATCGGAAGGTCGGCCTGGCCGTATACGCCCTTCTGGTCAGTCTCTACGTCTTTGCCTGTCTTGCGATCGACAAGCCATTGGCGTTTCGAGCTGACGATGTCGTGGCGATACTGTCCGCCCCACGTCAGTCGCAGGCTGTTGAGCTGCGGGACGACGAAGGTGTTCTGGATCTCCGCAGCCATGAGCTTGCCTTCGGCCGGGAAGTCCGAGAGATGTCTTACCGAATCGTCGCTGACGCTTGCGGGTTGGCGACGGCGGTTCTGCGCGTACGCATTGAGCTGATACGTGTCGCCCGACAGGGACTGCGTCATGTACGCCTGAGCAAACCAGTTGGGATGCGAGAACTTCAACTGTCCGTTGCGATACTGCCAGTCGACGAGCTGGTTGCGGCCGACGCTCGTCTGACCAATTCCGTTCGACTTGCTCGCGCCGCCGTTCACTTCGAGGCGTGCGAGATTGGGCATGTAGTACACGATTGCCCCGCTGCCGCGGATGACGTCGGTGTTCCAGTCCGCATTGAGCTCCGGCGAGGGGGCTCCTCCCGTCACGATCGGCGCGTAGAGGTTGTGGTTCGAAAAATCCTTCGCCTGCTGGTATTCACCCGTGATCTTGTAGCCAAGCTTGCCTGCGCTGATCACTCCTGCGTGTCTGCCTTGCACGTCGAAGAAGTTGCGGACTCCACCTGCGACCTCGAGTGACGTGCCCGGATACTCGCGCGGATCCTTCGTCGAGAGCGTGAGCACGCCATTTGATGCGTCGGGTCCGTAAAGAGCGGAGCCGGGTCCGACGAGGACTTCGATTCCCGCGAGATCGACTTTCGGAGTCGTCGTGAACGTTCCCACCGGGAGTCCGTTCTCGGGAAGCACGGCAATGCGATTGTCTTCCATCATCAGCATTCGGTTGTTGAACGCGGAGTTGAATCCGCGGGCATTGATTGCGACTGCTGTCACGCCGACCTGGATGAAGTCGATTCCCTTCACTTCCTTGAGTGCCGGAGCGAACGAGTTGCCGACTGTGTTCTGAATTGCCGGCGCGTCGATGCGCGTGATCGTGGCCGGGGCGTCGGTGATTTTCTCCGCTCGTCGTGAAGCCGAGACGACTACGCCGCCCAGTGACAGTGGAACGGTGGCGAGCGAGACGTTGAGGTCGGTGGATTGGCCGGCGGTGACGACGACGCCGCTGACGACTTGCGCGCGCTGTCCGAGTCGTTGCACGCGGACTTCGTAGGTTCCGGCGGGGACGCCGGAGATGCTGAAGCGGCCGCCTGTATCGGTGACTCCGGATAGGCGTGTTCCGACGACGGTGACTTGGGTTCCGGCGAGGGCGGCGCGTGTCGAGTCGGTGACGATGCCTGCGATGCGGCCTGTCTGGGCCTGTGCCGGGGATGCTGAGGCGGAGGCGAGGAGGGCTGCGCTCGCGAGAGAGAGGGCGGTGATGACGAGGCTTCTAACTCGTGACATGCTCGGTCCTCCCCGGTCGGGGGAAAGTGGTCTGCGGCGGTTGGGGTTGGATTTGACGGTTGCTAATACGTATTAGCGGGCCGCGATCTGTCAAGAATTTTTTTTCAGCCCAGCCCGGGACTTTTGCC
>DASWQD010000425.1:0-5155 GCA_036398255.1 Gemmatimonadaceae bacterium
CACGAATGCCGCGGAGCCAGTGAGGAGGAGTGCGATCCGGTATCCGAGCACCCAGATCGCTGCGCCTGCTCCCATTTCGCGATGGTGCAGGACGTCGGTCCGGTACGCATCGCCTGCCACGTCCTGCGAGGCGCTGAAGAAGGCGATGAAGATCGCGTTGATCGCGAGCGCCTGAAGTCCGCGAGTCGGATCGTGAAGGGACATTGCTGCAATCGCGATCAGCAGCAGAACCTGCGTGATGACGAGCCATCCTCTTCGCCTGCCCAGAAATGGCGGGACGTAGCGATCGAGCAGTGGCGCCCAGAGAAATTTCAGAGAGTACGGCAGTCCGACGAGACTGAAAATTCCGATTGTCGTGAGATCGACGTTCGCCTTCGTCATCCACGCCTGAAGCGTCGTGCTCGTGAGATAGAACGGGAGACCGGACGAAAAACCGAGAAAGATCAGCGCCGCCATCTTCGGCTGCGCGAATGCCCTGATCAGTGATCCCGACTTTGCGTCGCTCATGCAGGTGTCCTTTTTCCGAGGATTCTCGGTCCCGCTGCGCCCGTGGCAGTCGGAACGTTGCCGGGCCTCCCGGCCAGGTGCAGATATCCAAGCAATGCAAAGGCCACTGCCTCCTTTGCCTCGCCGTCGAAGAACGTTTTGTCGAAATCGCTCACGATGCGCGGCGAGAGGGCTGCACCGATTGCCTTCACGAGCGCCGGGTTTCGCGCGCCGCCCCCCGACAGATAGATCTCGGAGACAGGCTCGACGACGAATCGCTTATAGGCATCGCCGATGCTGCGGGCGGTGAGTGACACAGCCGTTGCAATGATGTCTTCATCAGCGCATCCCGGTGACTCCGACCGGCAGCTCGCGATCAAGTCTTCAGTGTATTTGACGCTGAAGAGCTCAGGACCCGTTGACTTGGGCGGAGCAGCGATGAAGTACTCGTGCGAGAGAAGCCGGTCAACGACCTGGGCAACCGGTTTCCCCTTCGACGCAAGGCGGCCGTCTACGTCGTAGGCAAGGTCGGGCCTGAGGGTGCGTACCACCTTGTCGATCACGCCGCAGCCCGGACCCGTGTCGAACGCACGAACTCCTCGCAGGTCGCCGCCCGGCGGAACGACGGTGACGTTCGCGATACCCCCGAGATTCTGAAGAGCGCGCCACTTCGATTTATCGGAGAAGAGCATTGCGTCTGCCATCGGCACGAGCGGCGCTCCCTGCCCGCCTGCTGCCATGTCGCGAACACGAAAGTCGCTGATCACGTCGATTCCGGTGCGCTCCGCGATCACCGATGATTCGCCTGTCTGCCACGTCGAATGACCCGGCTCGTGCCAGATCGACTGTCCGTGCGACGCGATCGCGGCGATGTCCTTCCGCGAAACTCCGGCTTCGGCGATTGCCGCAATCGCTGCATCCGCGAGCCATCCGCCGAGGTCGAAGTTGAGCCGCGTGTACTCCGCTGCGGTTGCGCCGGTGAGCGCCTGCTGCAGCCGCTTGCGCTGTGCCGGTGTGTAGTCGTGCAGCACGAACGCGAGCAGCTCCGCCGCCACCCCCGACTCGTCCCGCGGCGTGAATCGAACTACGGCTGCCGTTGCACCATCGAGGGAAGTGCCGGACATGAGTCCGACCATGATCCTGCTCTCGCTCATTCCGGAACCGGTGGAGGTGCATCGGGAATCGCGCGGCGAATGACGCCTCCCGCTTCACGCAGCGCGGAGAGCGCGCCTTCCCTGTCAACGCCGAGCTTCTGCATCACGATGGCCGTCTTGACGCTTTTCTCCGCTTGGTCGAGAAGCGAGCGCGCTTCCTCCCGCGATACCCCGCAGACTTCGATGATGATGCGCTCGCTCCGATCCTTCAGCTTGTTGTTGGTCGCGCGCAGGTCGACCATGAGATTGCCGTAGGTTTTTCCGAGCCGGATCATCGCGCCCGTGGTGATCATGTTGAGCACGAGCTTTGTCGCGGTGCCCGCCTTCATCCGGGTGGAGCCCGTCACTACCTCGGGTCCAGTGATCGGAACGATTGCGACATCGACCTGGCCGACGATGTTGTCGGGGAGTCGGGAGCACGCGACGATTCCCGTGCGCGCGCCGAGCTCGGAAGCCCGCACGACTGCGGCGTGAACGTACGGAGTGGTGCCCGAGGCGGCGATTCCGATCACGAAGTCGTCCGGCCCGACGCTGTTTGCGTCCATCTCCCTGGCGCCGTTCTCGACCACGTCTTCGGCGCCTTCCTGCGCGCGCGTGAGCGCAGGCATTCCGCCGGCAATGATGCCCTGCACCATGACCGGATCAGCTCCGAAGGTTGGCGGGATCTCGCTCGCATCGAGCACTCCGAGCCTGCCCGATGTGCCGGCGCCGACGTAGAAAAGCCGGCCTCCCGACCTGAAAGTTTCCTCGGCGAGCTGTATCGCTTTCGCGATCTGCTCCCGCTGAGTCGCAACCGCTTCGGGAACCAGCCGGTCTTCTGCGTTTATCAAATCCACGATCTCGATGGGAGTTGCGAGATCGATCGAGGCGGTCCGCGGATTGCGACGCTCAGTCGTCCGTGGATCAAGCATTCGGTTCGCGATGGGAAGGCACGGGCGGAAGTTACGGGCCGCTTCTCGCGAGCCGCAAGACAACGGAGATTACGTGAGCAGAATATTCACAGCGGCGATGCTCGTCATTGTCGCTGTACCAGCCGAGTCGCAGGTCAGGCGCAGAGTTCCGCTAGTGCCCGAGCCGCAGGTGTGGGTGTCAGCCAGCATCGGATTGTTCAACGGCAACGACGTGAGCGACGGCAACACGGAAAGCAGGTGGGATTTCGGTCGTGCGTCCAATCCGCAGTATCGGTTGTCTGCGGAAAAAGCCGTCGGCAGAACCGCGTCGGTGGGACTCACCGGCACTTACGTGCACGCGCCGTTCACCTATATCGGCCCCGCTTGCTCCAGCTGCGCCGCGCACCTCGACGTCGCGACACTCGGCGCTTCGTTTCACGTCGGCGGTGGCATCGGCCTTCACCAGGTGATCGAGGCATCGGCCGGCGCGCTGCAGTATCGCAACCTCGAGCGCGACAGTGACGGCGCCAGGCTTCCTCCCACCGACGGGAATGTCGATCCGTACTTCACGTTCGGATACGGTTTCGGCTATTCGCTCAACCCCAGCATGCAGGTGAGCGTGGTGCAGGAATTCGGGCTCGCGATACACGAGCGCACCGGCCTCACGAGCGAGGACAGCAACACACTCACGCAGCGTACCCTGCGCCTCAATTTCAGATACGGATTTGGCAACCGGCTCAGACCGACTCGCTGATCGCGACTCGATTCGCGCTCAGCGCGGTTTTCGTATCGTTATGCCGATGATGAAAATTCTCTCGATCGCGATGTGCGTGGCGGGAGCTTCGCACGCGCAGACCGCGCCCGCGTGGCAGTTCCCTCCCGTCAACCGGGCGACCTTCGCGAAGCACGCGATGGTCGCGAGCAGCAGTCGCACCGCAGCTCAGGTAGGCGCTGATGTGATGAAGGCCGGAGGCAACGCAGTCGACGCTGCTGTTGCAGTCGGATTCGCGCTCGCGGTCGTCTATCCGGAAGCCGGCAACATCGGCGGCGGCGGCTACATGGTGATTCGGATGGCCGACGGGAGAACTGCGTCGCTGGACTACCGCGAGATGGCTCCCGCAGCCGCCTTCCGCGACATGTATGTCGATTCCGCGGGAAAGCTCACGAGCTTCAGCATCAACGGACGTTCTGCGGCCGGCGTTCCCGGCGTAGTTGGCGGTCTCACCGCCGCGCATTCGCGTTATGGCAGGCTGCCGCTGGCGAAAGTGATCGAGCCTGCGATACGTCTTGCAGCCGAGGGCTTCAAAGTAGATTCGGCGCTCGCCCGATCGATCGCCGGCAAGGAGCCCGTCATTAAACAGTATGCCGGCGCCAGGGTGTTCCTTCCTGACGGCAAGCCTGTCTCGGTCGGCACTCTTCTCGTGCAGCCGGATCTCGCGCGCACGCTGCGAGCAATCGCGCGCGACGGGGCGAAAGGATTCTATCGTGGCCGGATTGCCGAGCTGATCGTCGCCGAGATGAATCGCGACTGCCCGCCTGGGACCAAAGCGCGTGCTCGCGCTTCGCGGGGTTGCGGTCTGATCACTGCGAAAGATCTTCAGCGGTACGAGGCAGTGTGGCGCAAGCCCATCACGACTGCCTTTCGTGGGTATTCTCTCGTCACCATGCCTCCGTCCTCGTCGGGCGGAATCACCATTGGCGAAACCCTCAACATTCTCGACGGCTTCCCGCGGCTTCCCGCGTTCGGGACCGCCGGATATCTGCACCTCCTCACATCGGCGTTCCAGCGAGCGTTCATCGATCGCAATTCCCTGCTCGGTGATCCCGCGTTCGTGAAGATCCCGATCGAGCGACTCTCGAGCCGGGAGTATGCGGCGCAGCTTCGCGCAACAATCGATTCGACGAGGCGCACTCCGACGGCTCAGGTCGCGATGCCGGTGCGCGAGGGCATGGAGACGACGCACTACTCCGTCGTCGATTCCGCGGGGAATGCCGTGTCGACGACAACGACTGTCAACGGGCTCTACGGATCCGGCGCGTTCGTCGACGGCGCCGGGTTTTTTCTGAACAACACAATGGACGACTTCGCAGCACAGCCGGGACAGCCGAACATGTTCGGCCTCGTCCAGGGAGAAGCGAACGCCATTGCTCCGCGCAAGCGAATGCTGAGCGCGATGTCGCCCACCATCGTCCTCGATCCTCAGGGTAAGCTCTTCATGGTGGTTGGTGCGCGAGGCGGCCCGAGAATCATCACCAGCACGGCGCAGGTGATTCTCAACGTCATCGAGCACGGCATGTCCCTGAGCGATGCCGTGAGCGCGCCACGCATGCATCATCAGGCACTTCCGGACGACATCCGCATCGAGGACAGCGGCTTTCAGCCCGCGGAGGTCGAGCGACTGAAGGCGATGGGCTACACGATCGTGCCGCAGAACAGCGTCGGCATAACAGTCGCCATCATGCGGGTTCGCGGCGGGCTCGAGGGGATGGACGATCCAAGAGGGTATGGCGGCGGAGCAGCCGGCTACTGAGGAAAAGCGAGACGAGAGTTCTCAACAACTAAAGATCCCAGACTATCGGATCTGATAATCTGGGATCTTTTTCTACTGGGAACTCTCGTCTTGG
>DASWQD010000426.1:0-3462 GCA_036398255.1 Gemmatimonadaceae bacterium
TCGCGCGGGCGCGCGGCGACTGCGAGTCGCACCGTGTCGATGCTCGCGCCGCGCCACCCTTATCTGCGGCTGATCATTTTCGGAGCAGGCTCCGACAGCGAGGATCTTCGCATGCAGGCGGCCGCGCTCGACGTCATGCACCTCGTGAGCTTCCTCGGCGAGAGAGACGATCATCTCACTCTCATGCGCGACGCCGAGCTCGGCTGGGTTGTGGCCGAAGCAGATACGGCAGCTTATGGAATTCTCGACCTCATGGCTCTTGGCGTTCCCGTCATCGCGGCGGAGGGAAGCGTCGCGGAGATGTATGTCGCGAACCAGATCAGCGGAACTCTCATCCCTCCGGAGGATGCGGCGACGACAGCCGCAAATGTGGTCACGCTTCTCGCAAACGAGGAGCAGAGGCTGGCCATGGGCGGCGCGGCGAAAACGCGAGTTGCCCGTGAGTTCCCCGAGTCGGCGATGATTGACGGCTTCGAGGCGGCCCTGAAGGGCCGCGAGATACAGAGGTAGGCAGAGACACAGAGACACAGAGACACAGAGACACATCCAGTGAGTCCACCGGTCACGGTTGTCATTGCGGCGCGAGATGAAGCAGCAAACATCGAGGCCTGCATTCGGAGCGTGACGTGGGCACACCAGATCATCGTCGTCGAGGATGGATCTGCCGACAACACAGTGTCGGTCGCAGAGGGTGCCGGGGCGACGGTTCTCGTAAATCCATTCGAGACAATCGGCCTTCAGCGTAACGCGGCGATCGAGCGTGCATCGACGGAATGGATTCTCGTTCTCGACGCGGACGAGCGAGCCACCCCTGAGCTGGCTGCCGAGATTGCGGCCATGCTGAGTGCGGCGCGCTTCGAGGCGTACAGAATTCCGCGCCGCAACTTCTTTCTCGGCAGGGAAGTGAGTCACGGCGGCTGGGAAAGCGACCGTCCGATTCGGCTTTTCAAGTCGTCGCTGCGATACAACTCGAGCCGCGTTCACGAGCATGTCGAGGTGAGCGGCGAAACGGGTGAGCTCACGGCCGCGCTGACGCACGAGCCGTATCGTGATCTCGACAGCTGGTTCGAGAAGCTCGGGCGTTACAGCAGATGGTGGGCGGAGGATCGGCTCGAGCGAGGGAAGCGCGGAAATATCGGCTCCGTAGTAGCTCGTCCTCCGCTGCGGTTTCTGACGATGTACCTCGCCCGCGGAGGATGGATGGACGGCGCGCGCGGCGCGCTGCTCGCCAGCATGGCGGCGACGAGCGTCATGGCGAAGTATGCGCGTCTGTGGGAGCTGACGCGCAGCGGCAAGGACGATCGCTGAGCGATGCGGATACTTCTCATCGGAAGCGACAACCCGTGGCGAATGGAATCGGCGGTGGAGCGAGCCATGCGGCGCGCGGGACACACGACCCTGCTCATCGACGATCGCCGCATGAAGCGGCTTCTCGGATGGCGGCTCACACAGCTCTGGGCAAAATGGCAGGCCTCGCAGTTTGATGCCGACTTCGTCTTCCTGTCGAAGTGCCTCGCGCTCGATCCCGAGACGGTCGCTGCGATCATCGACGGCAAGCCAAACGCGATGTGGTATCACGATCCGCAGTGGCATCGGGATCTCGACCGGCCCGACATCGGGCACATCGCATCGATCGGCAAGCTCGCTCGCACTTTTTTCGTGACCGGATTCGAGGATGAATGGCGCGCCAACGGATTGAATGCCGTCTTTCTGCCCGCGGCCGGCGATTCCCGAATCATGCCTGCGGCTCCCGCTGAGGCATACGCGTCTGAGGTTGCCTTCATCGGGACAGGATATGATCCGGAGCGAGCAAAGCTTCTGATCGAAGTCGCGCGTCATCATGACCTGAAAGTGTGGGGTCCCGGATGGGAGGAGTGGCGCGGCTCGCTCTCGTGGAGCGGCCGCTCCGTCGAGGGCCGTGAATTCGCCGCGGTTTGCTCGAGCTCCGGCATAACTCTGGGAATAAATCCGGCGCGTGCTGCGGGCGGCGTGTCATACACATCCGACCGCACGTGGATGGTGATGCTGGCCGGCGGATTCTATCTCGCCCCGCGGACACCGGGAGTCGCCGCGATGCTCAGTGACGGAGAGCACTGCGCGTTTTACGATGACACCGACAGCTGCATCGCCATGTGCGGAAGATTTCTTTCGTCGCCCGGCGAGCGGGAAGAGATACGGATTCAGGGTGAGCGGTTCGTGCGCACGCACCACACCTACGATCAGCGAATCGGCAACATACTCGAAAATCGCGCTTTCACGAATCCGCTCGCGGCAGCGTGAGGCATCTCTTCGTCACCCAGGACTACGGCCCCGATCGAGGCGGCATGGCGCGGCGGCACGTCGAGCTGGTACGACGATTTTCCGCAGATTCGAGCGAGATGGAAGTCTCTACCGTCCGCACCGACGGTGACCAGGACTTCGACCGCTTCGAGGACTACAGGATTCACCGCCAGCCATTTCACTTTCGTGAAGCCAACAGGTTCAGCAATCAGGTGAAGTGGGCGCGGTGGCTCGTCACACACTGCCGCGACAACATCGACGTAATTCACTGCGGCAACATCAGACCCGTTGGCTACGCCGTTTCATGGGCGAGCATGCGTCTCGGGATTCCCTACATCGTTTACGTAAACGGCGGCGATCTCCTCCGAGAAAAGCAGAAGGCCTCGCAAAGCTCCCTCAAGCGCGCAACCGCGCGGCGAATACTTGGGAATGCAGCAGGGATTGCCGCAACGTCGAAGTGGGTGGCCGAGCTGTCCGGCGAAGTAATGAATCAGCTTGGAGTAAGGAACGTTCCGCCGACGAGCGCGCTCGCGCTCGGGACCGATCCTGATTTGTTCTCTCCAGCACGGGACACGGGCCGCCTGCGATCATCATGGAATGCGGGCAGCGGTCCGCTGATTCTCACTGTCGCCCGGCTTGTTCCTCACAAGGGTCAGGACACTGTGATCCAGGCGCTCGCTGTTCTCGCACCCGAGTTTCCGGATCTTCGATACGTCCTCGTCGGTGAAGGACACGACGAGGAAAGGCTGCGTCGGCTGGCAGCTGAGCTACACGTGGACGACAAAGTCATATTCGCCGGCGCGATTCCCGATGCCGACCTGCCTGAAGCTTATGCGACCGCAAATCTCTACGCCGGAGCATCGCGCGTAGACAACGAGATCAACGTAGAGGGATTTGGAATCTCGTTTCTCGAGGCGTCGGCGTCAGGGTTGCCAGTCGTTGCCGGGGATTCTGGCGGTGTTCGCTCTGCCGTTCGCGATGGCGAGACGGGCATCGTCCTTCCGCCGACCGACGTTGCTGCATGGAGCCGAACACTCGCGGAGCTGCTGCGTGACCCGGCGCGGCAGGAGGCGCTCGGCAACGCCGGTCGGGCGGCAGTCGAGTCCTTCTACAACTGGGACCGCGTCGCGCGCGACACGCGAGAATTCACGTTGACGGCGGTCGGCGGGGCGAATACGTGAG
>DASWQD010000427.1:0-3959 GCA_036398255.1 Gemmatimonadaceae bacterium
CCGAGCATCGATCCCTGTGCGATGAACCCTTCGTAGTCCATCAACGTCGCTTCGGCCTCAGCCATCGTCTGAATGGGCACCGAGGCACCGCCGGGGATGACCGCCTTGAACTTCCTTCCCTGCACCGGACCGCCGCACACGTCGTGGAGAAAATCCTTGAACGGAAATCCCATCACGACCTCGTAGGTTCCGGGCCGGGCAATGTTGCCGCAGACCGAGTAGAGCTTGGTGCCCGTGCTCTTCGGGTTCGACAGCGACATTCCCTTGTACCAGTCGGCGCCCTTCATCAGAATGGCCGGAACCGCGGCGAGCGT
This sequence comes from Gemmatimonadaceae bacterium, assembly GCA_036398255.1. GTDB lineage: Bacteria > Gemmatimonadota > Gemmatimonadetes > Gemmatimonadales > Gemmatimonadaceae > UBA4720. The sequence goes on from DASWQD010000427.1 coordinate 315, forward strand.
CTCGACGTTGTTGATGGTCGTCGGCTGCCCGAAGACTCCGGACACGGCCGGGAACGGAGGCTTGATTCGCGGATTGCCGCGGCGGCCCTCGAGCGAGTTCATCAGTGCGGTTTCCTCTCCGCAGATGTACGCGCCAGCTCCCTTGTGAACGTGGACGTCGATGCGCTTTCCAGTCCCCATCGCGTTCGCGCCGAGGATGCCTGCCTTGTAGGCCTCGCGCACGGCGACTTCCATTCTCTCCAGCGGTTCAGTGAACTCGCCGCGGATGTAGATGTAGGCGGTCTCCGCTCCGATCGCATACGCGCCGATGGCGCAGCCTTCGACGAGAGCGTGAGGTGTCCAGCGCATGATCTCGCGGTCCTTGAACGTCCCCGGCTCCGACTCGTCGGCGTTGCAGCAGAGGTAGTGCGGCTTTCCATCGCCCGGCTTCATGAACGACCACTTGAGCCCGGTCGGAAATCCGGCACCGCCTCGCCCGCGCAGCCCTGAATCCTTGACGATGTTCACGATGTCGGCCTGCGCCATTCCGAGCGCTTTCTCCAGCGCCTGATAGCCGCCGCGTTTCTTCCAGCCCTCGAGAGAGATCGCGTCGGTGTCACCGAAGAACTCGGTGAGCACCGGCGTCTCACGTGGATGTGATTTGTGCGGATAACCCATTATGGAAGCTTTGCGAGAATGGCCGGAACTGTTTCCGGGGTTACAGACTCGATGAACTCATCGTTGATCATGACGGGCGTCGGGAAGCCGCACGCGCCGAGGCACTCGACCTCGATCACCGTATATCGTCCGTCGGCGGATGTGATTCCCAGCTCTCCCGTCTTCGTATGCTGCAGGAACGACTTCACCACGTCTTCGGCACCGCAGATTCCGCACGGGGACGTGGTGCACACCTGCACGAAGTACCTGCCCACCGGATGCTGGTGGTACATGGTGTAGAAGGTGACGACGCCCTTCACGTAGGCAGGCGTGAGCTCCAGCAGCTCGGCGACCTCGGCCATCGCTTCATCGCTCACCCAGCCGCGCGCCTTCTGCACCATCCACAGCGCGGGGAGCAGCACCGCCATCTTCGTCGGATAGCGGGTGAGAAGCATGTCGAGCTCGCTCCTCGTATCGCCTGTAAACACAGGCACATACGGCTCGTGACCGTGATCGTGCGACATCGCATCGGGAGCCTTGATCCCGGTCATCGGTCGATCTCTCCCATCACGATGTCGATGCTGGCGTTGATGGCGATGACGTCGGAGAGAAGGTGACCCTCTACCATTTTCGGAATCGCGGAAAGATTCACGAACGAAGGCGGACGTATGCGCCACCGCACGGGCTTCGAAGTTCCGTCGGATACCATGTAGTAACCTTTCTCTCCCTTCGGGCTTTCGACCGCGACGTATGCTTCACCGGCAGGCGGGCGCGGGCCTTCCATCACCTGCTTGAAATGATGGATCATCGATTCCATCTCGCTTGTGGCCTTCGATTTGGGAGGAAGAATGACCCGCGGGTCATCGATGTTGATCGGCCCCTCGGGGAGCCTGTCCGCGGCCTGCTGGAGAATCTTCACTGACTGGCGCAGCTCTTCCATCCGCACGAGGTAGCGGTCATACACGTCGCCATTCGTGCCGACAGGCACTTCGAAGTCGTACGTCTCATAGCCGAGATACGGGAAATCCTTCCGGACATCGTATGCCACGCCTGAGGCGCGCAGCATCGGTCCCGAGAGTCCGTAATTGATGGCTTCGTCGGGTGACATCACGCCGAGCCCGATCGTACGCCCGACCCAGATTCCATTCTTCGTCAGGATGCGGTCGATCTCGTCGACCGTATGGGGAAACGTGCGGATGAAGGTCTTGAGTCCGTCCATCCAGCCCGATGGAATGTCGGCCGCCATCCCGCCGACACGCGTCGCGGAAGTGGTGAGGCGCGCGCCAACCCAGGCCTCGAGCAGGTCGTACACACGCTCCCGCTCCTGGAACGCCCACAGGAATGGAGTGAATGCCCCGATGTCGATGCACGTGGTGCCGACCCAGACGAGATGCGAGATGATTCGCGACAGCTCAGCCGCGATCACCCGCAGCACTTCGCACCGCTCCGTGATCTCGATTCCGAACAGCCGCTCTGCGCCAATCGCAAAGGCGACGTTGTTGCCGATCGAGTTGAGATAATCCTCGCGGTCGGTCCACGGAATTATCTGGTTGTACTGGCGGTACTCTCCGATCTTCTCGAAGCCACAGTGCAGATAGCCGATGTGCGGAATGCATCGCACCACGGTCTCGCCATCGAGCTCGAGCACCAGGCGCAGAACTCCGTGGGTCGCCGGGTGCTGCGGACCGATGTTGATGAGCATGTGATCGCCCGAGAGCTCGGGCTCCATCGACAGCGGCGCCGAGATGTCTATCGGCGAGCCACCGTCGTCGACGACGATCGGAACTCGCTGTGGCCTGCCCTGCGCGTCGAGTCCAGTCGTGGACAGCTCGACTTCTACTGTGCGATTCCCTGAAGCCATTCTATTCGCCCGTCCGCTCGCCCGTGCTCAGCCGCTGCCGCATGTCGGGCGGCAGATCTTCGAATGCGTCGGCTATCGTGAGCTCTTCCATGGAATACCTCGACTCGATGTTCTGGGCGAGCGCCTGCCGGAGCTGCTCGGCGCGGCTGAACCTGCCGCGGAGAGGAAAATCCTTGCGCAGCGGGAACCCTTCCTTGTACTGCTCCCACATCAGAAGCCGGCGAAGATCCGGATGGCCTTCGAACCTGATGCCGAACATGTCGTAGCACTCGCGCTCGAGCCAGTCCGCTCCCTTCCAGATTCCCCAGACACTCGGCACCGAGAGCGGTGCGCCGCGCGGGATCGTCGCCTTGACGCGCAGAAAGCGACGGAACGGCAGCGACCTGATGTGCCAGACAACCTCTATCGGTGTGTCGAAGTCACGGTATTCCACTGCGGTGACATCGCTCAGGTAGTCGTAACGCTGTTCCGGATCGTCGTGCAGCCAGCGCAGGATTTCCAGCACCCGGTCAGGGTCGACGTAGATCGTCGTCTCGCCCCAGATCACCTCGGATCGGACGACGGCTCCGGGAAACTGTGCTTCGATCTGAGCGACGGACGGATTCGCTGCCCCGCCGCGCCGCTGAACTGATCGCGGCGTCGCAGGCGCAGTGACTTCCCGCAGGCCGTCCCCCGCCTGCACGATGGTGAATTTCTCGGTCACGGTGCCGATCGCGTCTGATGGACGGAATTGCCGAAGGGCTCTCCGAGCTCGTCGATCACCGATGGGGGTATGTAAAGCTGACTCGACGGATCGGGATTCATCTCCTCACGAATCCGCTTGTCCGAGCTGCGCTCGGCCATGACTTTCTCCTGGAGCATCCGGATGCCGTAGATCAGGCCTTCCGGTCGCGGTGGGCAACCAGGCACATAGACGTCGACGGGGATGATCGTGTCGATCCCCTGTACCACTGCATAGTTGTCGAACATGCCGCCCGACGATGCACACGCTCCCATCGAGATGCACCATTTCGGCTGCGGCATCTGCTGCCAGATGCGGCGGATCACGGGCGCGAGCTTGAACGGCACGCGGCCGGCGCAGATCAGCACATCAGCCTGGCGCGGCGAGAAGCTCATGCGCTCCATTCCGAAGCGAGCCAGGTCGAAGC
>DASWQD010000428.1:0-3198 GCA_036398255.1 Gemmatimonadaceae bacterium
CGCTTACGAACCTCAGAACATAGTTGATGCCTATTCCGGCGCGGGCGACACAGCGATTCGCCTCGCTCGCGCGGGTGCGAAGGTCACTGCGATCGAGCTCGACAGCGACGCCGCGAGATGGTGTGCGCTGCACCTTCCGGAAGGCTCGGTCTCCCTCCGGGCGAGAGTGGAGGAGGTGCTGCCGAAGGTCCTGCCCGCCGACGCAGTCGTGCTCAATCCTCCGCGTGCCGGGACCGACTCGCGAGTCACTGAGGCGCTCGAACAGGTCAGCGTGAAACCGAGAGTCGTCGTCTACGTGAGCTGCAATCCGGCCACTCTTGCACGCGATATCGCCCGACTTCCCGGGTACAGGGTCGCGTCGATCGTGCCCTTCGACATGTTCCCGCAGACGGCGCACGTCGAGACTGTCTGCGAGCTCGTCCCGGAGGCCGCATGAGATACGTCGTGGACCTCAACGGGCTGCGGAGCGAGGTGACAGTCGATGGTGAGTCGGTCACCCTCGACGGGCATACGGCTCCCGCGCGGATCGAAGAAATCGAGACGACGCCGGTGCGCCTGGTGACGATCGGGAGCGAGGTGCATCGCGTCGTGGTGCGCCGCGGCTCGAGCAGAGGCGCCTACATACTGTGGGTGGATGGATTCCGGTTCGAGGGCGAAGCGCTCGACGAACGGACTCGCGCAATTCGGGACATCACTGCGGAGTCAGAGCGGTCGAGCGGGCCCGCATCGCTGACCGCGCCGATGCCGGGGCTCATCGTGCGGGTGAGCGTCGCGGCAGGAGATTCGGTGCAGGCGGGTCAGGGCCTCGTCGTGATGGAGGCCATGAAGATGGAGAACGAGCTGCGCGCTCACGGTGCGGGAACAGTGAAGGCGGTTCACGTAGAGGCCGGAAAGGCCGTCGAGAAGGGTACTGTTCTCGTCGAATTCAGCTGACAACCGCGTGCCGTTGCACGCGCGACGTAGCTTCATGGTGCGGTTGACTTTAGCTGTTCGCGAGAGGTATTTTTATCGGCTGTCCCAAATCGCCAATCATTTCCAGTATTTATGAAGACTTACAGCGCAACTCCCGCTGACATACAGCACGACTGGTACGTCGTCGACGCCGAAGGAATGGTCCTCGGCCGCCTTGCTGCGGAGGTCGCCAGAATCATCCGCGGCAAGCACAAGCCGATGTACACCCCGCACATGGACACTGGTGACAACGTCATCGTCATCAACGCCTCCAAGGTGAAGGTCACCGGCCGCAAGTCGGAGCAGAAGCGCTACTTCCACCACACCGGCTACATGGGCCACGAGCGGTTCACGCCGTACGCCCAGATGATCGAAAAGCACCCCGAGCGCGTGATCGAGAAGGCTGTCTACGGCATGCTGCCGAAGACCGCCCTCGGCCGCCAGTCGCTCCGCCGGAAGCTCCGCGTATTCGCGAATGACAAGCACTCGCACGCTGCGCAGCAGCCCAAGGTGCTCGACCTCAACAAGAAGAGTGAGACGAAGTAATGGCTGAAAGTCCCGCCACGCATACAATCGGACGCCGCAAGGAAGCGGTCTGCCGCCTTTACCTGAAGCCAGGCTCGGGAAAGTGGCAGGTCAACGGACGCACGCTCGGAGACTACTTCCCGCGCTCCGCTCACGTCTCGGCGATTCAGCAGCCGTTCACCGCGACCGACACGCTCGGACGCTTTGACATCATGGCCCGCGTCGAAGGCGGCGGACTCACCGGTCAGGCCGGTGCACTTCGCCTCGCAGTCGCGCGTGCGCTCGTAAAGCTCGATGAGTCACACCGCCGCAAGCTCCGCGATCTGGGGCTTCTCACGCGCGATGCCCGCGCAGTCGAGCGCAAGAAGCCCGGCCGCCCGAAAGCACGCAAGAAGTTCCAGTTCTCCAAGCGTTAAAGGATCTCTCACTGAATGACTGAGCCAAATCTCGATCAGCTGCTAGCCGCCGGAGTTCACTTCGGCCACCAGACCCGTCGCTGGAACCCGAAGATGCGCCGTTTCATCTTCGCGGAGCGCAACGGGATCCACATCATCGATCTCCAGAAGACGCTGCGTCAGCTGGAGATGGCGAAGACCCTCGCGCGCAATGTCATCCTGCGCGGCGAGAACGTCCTCTTCGTCTGCACCAAGCGCCAGCTCGTCAACATCGTGAAGGATGAAGCTGACCGCGCCGGCGCGATGCACATCACGGAGCGGTGGCTCGGTGGTCTTCTCACCAACTTCCAGACGGTGAAGAAGCAGGTCCGCAAGCTGAAGGAGCTCGAGGCGGGATCCGAGCAGGGCGGGGATTTCGAGAACTACACCAAGAAAGAGCAGCTGATGATGACCCGTCAGCGCGACAAGCTTTCGAAGAACCTGAGCGGCATCAAGAACCTGAGCCGTCTTCCCGGCCTGATGTTCGTGATCGACTCCAAGAAGGAGCGCATCGCGGTAGCCGAGGCGAACAAGCTGGGAATTCCGATCATCGCGCTCGTCGATACGAACGCCGATCCGGATCTCATCACCGTTCCGATTGCGGGCAACGACGACGCGATCAAGTCGGTCGAGCTGGTCACGCACGCGATCGCTGACGCGATCATCGAAGCGCGCCGCGAAGCACCTGTTCGCGCTGAAGAGGAAGAGACGGAGTCGTACACGTACAGCTCCGACCGCGGCGCCGAGCCGGAAGGCGACGGCGATCGAAAGCGGAAGCGTCGTCCGCGCAGACGGCGTGCGAAGCCGGAAGCAATTGCTGCGCGGCTCAAGGGTGGCGCAGAAAATGAAAGCGGCACCGAAGCCGAGGGCGGCTCGCCGGCGTCCGAAGACTCGGGAGCTAACGCCGAGAGTTCGGAAGGTTAACTTCCCTCTGCCTGCGGGCAGAACGCGCCGCCGGCCTCATGTCCGGCGGCGTTTTTACAGGTACTCAGTCAACTACGGAATCACTAGAGATGTTTACAGCAAAGGATGTAATGAGCCTTCGCCAGAGAACTGGCGCGGGGATGATGGAAGCAAAGAAAGCCCTCGAGGATTCGAAAGGGGACATGGACAAGGCTGCCGAAGCGCTGCGCGTGAAGGGCATCGCCAAGGCCGACAAGCGCTCGGGCAAGCAGACCTCCGAAGGACAGATCACCAGCTACATCCACCACAATGGAAAGGTCGGCGTTCTCGTCGAGGTCAACTGCGAGACCGACTTCGTCGCGCGCACCGACGACTTCAAGAACCT
>DASWQD010000429.1:0-13004 GCA_036398255.1 Gemmatimonadaceae bacterium
CGTTCGCATACCGTGGAACCGATGGAGTGCTTCGGGTTCTCCACGCGCCGCTGTCCGGTGGATCCGTCGAGATCACGCGATCCACGCTGCCCGAGTACGTGGCGAAAATCCGTCGAGCGACGGGGATTCTCGTGGCCAGACCCCTCACGGCATAAAACCAGCCGTCAGCTTTGGTGGTAGTGCAACTGGCTGATAGCTGACGAGCGCCCAGCGTCTGGCTAGTGAAAAGCGGACACGAATCCGACAATGATTTTCCCCCGATTGCAACTGGCCAGCAGCCAGGCGCTTTCCAGCCGGCAGCTAGTTGCACTACCACAAGAATTTTCCTACGAACTGGCTCGTAGCGGCCTTCCCGATCCGAGAAATGATCGTTGCCCATCGCGGAGGGCAACCACGCCATTCACGATCACGACGTTGATTCCGGTCGGGTACTGGAATGGCGCGTCGAACGTCGCGCGATCGGTCACCGTGGCCGGATCGAATACTACGATATCGGCGGAAGCGCCGAGGGCGATGCGGCCGCGGCTGCCGAGCCTGAGACGCGACGCCGGCAGCGAGGTCATCTTTCGAATTGCCTGAGGGAGCGTCATGACTTTTCGCTCCCGCACGTAGCGCGCGAGCACCCGCGGAAAACTTCCCGCTCCGCGAGGGTGCGGGCTGCCGCGGCGAGTCGGTCCATCGATCGCGAAACCGCCTCCGTCACTGCACACCATTCCAAGCGGATGCGCGAGAATCTTCTCCAGGTTCTCCTCGCTCATAGCGTAGCCGAGCATGCCGACGTCACCCTTGCTGCGGGTGAGCAATCCGATTGCTACCGAGTAGGGATCGCCTCCATGTGAGGTTGCGTATGTACCGAGGCGCTTGCCCTCGGCGTCCCGATCCTCGACCGCTTTGACGCCGGACAACTGCACGTTGTCCCATCCCCCGATGAGCTCGACTTTAGCGAGAGTCTGCTGCCGGATTCTACCTGCTGTCGCTGAGTCTGACACTCTCGCCAGGAACCGATCGATTCCGCCATCGCGGCTCCATACCGGGAACAGGTTCGTCAGACCTGTTGCGTAGGCGACATACGGATACCGATCGAACATCACGTCCGTTCGGGCGGCTCGCGCGGCCTGAATCAGGACCAGCACCTGATCGAGCTTCGGCCAGTTCCTCGGTCCCTGCGTCTTGAGATGCGAGATCTGAAGCGGGCATCCGGCACCTCGCGCCACTGCGATCGACTCGTCGATCGCTTCGACGAGACGGTCATCTTCATTGCGCATGTGGGTCGCATATGGAAGCCGGCGTCCGGCGAGAGGACGAGTGAGCGCTATCAGCTCGTCGCGAGACGCGAATGCTCCCGGTGTGTACTCGAGACCGGATGACGCTCCGCACGCTCCGTCGTTCAGTGCCGAGTCTACCATTGCGACCATTCGCGCGAGCTCGTCCGGGGTGGCGGGACGATCGACGTCTCCGACAACAGCTCCGCGCACCGATCCCAGTCCGATCATTGACGCGACGTTAGGCCCGGGCCTCAGCTTGTCGATTTCACCGAGCATCGCCGCGAACGATTTGTCGGACGCCCCTGTCGCGCGCGAGCCGCCATCCGCGCCGACAACCATCGTTGTAATTCCCTGGCGAATCACCGACTCGACTCTCGGGTCCTCAGCCATGTTGCCGTCGCCGTGGGAATGGATGTCGATGAACCCTGGCGCCACGGCGAGGCCTCGCGCGTCGATTTCCTCGCGTCCCTTTGCTTCGATTCGCGGCGCGATGGAAAGAATCCGGTCACCTTCGATCGCGACGTCGAGCAGGCGGCCTTCCGTGCCCATCCCGTCGAATACCGTCCCACCGCGGATGATGAGGTCGTGCTCGGCACGCAGGTGCACCCAGGGCGCCGCAATGGAAGCGAGCGCTGCTGTTCCACTCGCCGCAAGAAAATCCCGTCTTGTCGTCATTGTGCCCGGAAGATGCGCGCCGGGCAGGCGCCGTCAATCTGCTCCGCGATTCAGCGCGCTGAAGCGGCTCTCTCTCCGAGATCTATCTTGCGCGCCACGACGAGAGCGTTCGACGCCGCCGCCCCGCTGATGGTGTTGTCGAAGATGCACCACACTGTGTCGCCTGCTCTCGCGTGCATGCGAAGGCGGAAGGCCAGGCCATCGAGATACGACGTCGTATACGATGAGAAGTAGACCTCCGGCGACCCATGCAGCCGGAAATACACGTGCCCGCTCATGCCGCCCGGCTCGGCCGCTGCCGGAACAACGGGGGGATCTGCAGCAACACGTCCAATCTTGAGGTCGTACATCAGCTTCGTCGCCGCAGGACTGAACCACGAGCGATGCCGCGGCTCGATGAAAATGTCGCCGGTGTAGCGCGATCGAATCCATTCGAGGAATGCCCGCGTGCTCTCGACATCCAGCTCCAGGCTCGGCGGCACCTGCACGAGGAGTGCGCCAAGCTTGTCGCCGAGTCCGCTGACCTCGTCGAGGAATTTGCTCGTGAGATCTGCGCAGTCCACGAGTTTCTTGTCGTGAGTGATGGTCTTCGGAAACTTTACCGAGAACTTGAACGCCGACGGCACGCTTGCGGCCCACCGCTCGTACGTCGCGGCGCGATGGGAGCGATGAAATGAAGAGTTGATCTCCACCGCGCGAAACATCGATGCGTACTTCTCGAGCTGGGTTCCTTCACTGGCTACGTCCGGCACCGATGAGCGGGCGAGATTCCACCCCGCGCATCCTATGTACAGCCTTCGTTGTGTGGTGTAGCCCGAGATGTGAGTCACTTGCTGCCCTCAGCCGGAAGAACACGCGCGTACATAGTGACGAGGCAGAGGGCTGAAACGTCAAATCAGTATGAGGAGATCCATTCTGACCGCCGTCCTTTCCGCGGCCACGATGAGCGCGTGCGCGGCCGAGCCCCCGGCGATCGACAAGCCGAGATCGGAGATGAGCCAGCGGGAGCGCGACAGCACTATCGCCGCCTCGAGGCTTCCCGGATCCGGCGTGGTGAAAAAGGGCCTGATCATGGCCGACCGCGAGGCCAAGCGCGCGGCCATTCTCGACTCGATCGGAAGCGAGAACTAGGTCTCGACCGAGTCCTAGCCTCCGCGCCTCCCTGATTTCTTCGAGGTGGAGTGGGGCTTTCCCCCGTGCACGGTGGGAAGCGCAGGCTGCTTCGGCTTTACGACGTGCTCGCCTGGAACCGGTGGCGCCACCCGTTTTGCGGAGAAATCCGGGATGTTCGGGTGTCCCTTCTTTTTCATGTTTCGCCTCGCTTGAAATGGCCTCGTTTACCATGCGCACTCGGCGCCGCGACGGCAAGGCCGCAATCTTGCGGCGTTTTTCCGCAGTACCCGGGAACTGCGAAAATTGCCCGGGGTGGTGCCATAGTGGCGCATCGTGTGATAACCTTCGTGGCACGCGTTGCCGCCGGCCACCGAGCCCGCTGCATTTGTTACTACAATAGGAGTCCAAGAGATGGCAATCTGGAAAGAACAAACCACGCCCGCGAAGGAGCCCGCCCCGATGTCCCCAACACCCACGCCGCAGAAGGACGACACCAGTTTTTCGACCCCCTCGACTTACAGCACGCAGCCGGCAGCTCGTACGTCGTCAGGGGCTGGTGAAAAGGAGACTCTCATCGCGGCGAATCTCGCCATCGAGGGAAAGATTCAGGGCTCCGGACACGTTCGCGTCGCGGGCCAGTTCACGGGTGACGTCAACGTCGACGGCAACCTCACCATCGATCAGGGCGCAAAGGTGATCGGCGGCGTGAGAGCCAGCACCGTGACGATCGCAGGCGAGCTCGAGGGAAATGTCGATGCCGCATCGCGTGTCGAGCTGATGGCGTCAGGCGTTCTCAACGGAGACGTCAAGGCCGGATCGCTCACCGTCGCAGCGGGATCGCGCATGCGCGGCAACGCCGAGTTCGGCTGGGATGAAGGCGGCACGCGTCCCACCACACGCCCGAAAGTGGAGACCGGCACGGCCGCATGAGCAACGGCAAACAGGGCACTGCTGGACAAACTCGAACCTGCCCGCATTGCAGGGCGACGATTCTCCAGAGTGCCACTGTCTGTCCGATCTGCCGAAAAAGTCTTCGCTGGGATCCGCACACGGCAAAGCACAAGCCGCCCGGCTTTTCGGCCCTGAACGTCGAAGGACAGATTCGCCATCCCGGTGGCGAGGCCGCCTGGGAATACTCCATGCTCGTCTCGATCAAGAACGAGAAGGGCGAGGAGATCGCGCGGCAGATGATCGGAGTGGGAACGCTCAACCCGGACGAGAAGCGGACATTCACATTGTCTGTCGACGTGTCGAAGCCGGACACGGGACTCGCTAAACTGCGGTAAGAACAAGACGAGAGTTCCCAGTAACAAAAGATGCCTGATAGTCAGATCTGACCATCAGGCATCTTTTGTTACTGGGAACTCTCGTCTTGCTGTTCCGCTTTTACGTCAGCCGCCCGGGAAGCCAGACTGTCCCTGCTGCTCCTGCTGCTGCTGAGGCTGACGGATTTTCGGCGTCTGTCCCCAGTTGTACTGGAACGTCAGGAATGCCGCGCGCACTCCAAACTTGCGCTGCGTGAGCTGCGTGATGTTGTCATCTCCCGTCCTGATCTTCATTCCCATCGTGTTGAACGGATCCTGGACGCGGAAGGCGACCGTCGCCTTTCCTTCCATGATCTTCTGGCGCAACGAGAAGTTCGCCATCTGCTGCGCCGAGAACTTTCCGCGCTCGATGGTCTGCGGTCCGCGATAGAAATACGAGCCCTGGAAAGTGGTGTTCCGGTTCTTGCCGAAATTGAGAGTCGCGTTGACGTTCGTTCTCCACATCACCGCGTTCGACGACAGCACCGACTGCGATCCACCGTCCGTCACCATCTTGAAGACGTTGAATCCGGCGAGGATGTTGCCGAGCGGTCCGAGGCGGAGCTGGCCGTTCACGTCCGTGCCCCACGAATCGCTCTTCTCGAGGTTCGAGAAGCTGATCGACGTCACGTCACGTCCTTCGAACGTGTCCGCAGTATTGATGTTCACGCGGATGATGTCCGTGGTGTGACGGAAGAACGGCGAGACCTGGAACATGCCGTACTTGCCGGTGCGCACGAGACCGAGCTCGAACGCGTCGGTGTACTCGGGATTCAGCTTCGGATTTCCAAAGAACACGTTCTGCGGATCGAAGAACTGCGGGAACGGGTTGAGCTCCTGCGTTCCGGGACGGCGAACACGACGCGAGTACGCGATCTTGCTCGTCAGGCCATCGTTGAACTTGTAGTTCGCGATCGCGCTCGGGTACACGCTGAAGTAGTCGTACGGGAAGCTTTCATTGTTGTTCTTGAGCGTGAAGTCGCGACGTGCATACTCGGCGCGAAGTCCAGCCTGGAGATCCCACTTGTTCACGTTGCGGCTGAGAACTCCGTAACCGGCCTGAACCATCTCGGTGAAGTCGAGCGCGTTGCTGAGGCTGCTGTTGACGAACTGCCCGTTGCCGAGCGCGTCCTTGCGGACATCGTAGTCGCGATCGATGAAGCGGCCGGTTCCCTTCCAGCCCGTCTCGAGCTTGGTCTTCGGGTTCAGCATCTTCATGTAGTCGATCTGCGCGTTGAGCGACTGGTTGAGCGCATCCGTCTTCGCGATCTCGCGGTCGATCGGGAGCGCTGACGCCGACGACGCCGTCAGGCCAGGTGCGCCGAGTGACAGGCGCCACTGATCCGTTTCGTCGTCGTCGTGATTCGCGTTGTACCGGATTTCACCGTTGAGCTCGTGCTTTCTCGCCTCGAACGTTCTCTTGAGCGCAACGTAGTAGTCAGCCATCCACGAGTTGACGTCCGTGTTGCGCGCGCGGTTGTAGTAATCCAGCAGAGTGCGGGTCGAGTTCAGCTCCGAGTACGTCGCAACCGAATTGTCGTTGAAGCCGCGAAGATTGAGCGTGAGGGCGTTTGTCAGCACGTCACGCGTGTTGACCTTGTAATCGACCGTCGTGGTGAAGTTGTGTCCCCAGTTCTTCTGGTTGCCGAGGATGTCCTGCTCGGTGTAGGCAGAAGGAAGTCCCGTCGAGAGGAGACGAATGCGATCGTTGACGCCGGTGATGTCGCGGTCATCTGCGTTGTATCCATAGCTCGAGAACGTTGTCCACGGCCCAACCTGATATCCGATGTTGCCGTTTCCGTTGTAGCGGCCTGACGCCGTTGCGGATGCAACCGTGAATCCGCCGCTCATTCCGAGGTCGACGTTCTGCTTGAGCACGAGATTGATGATGCCGGCCATTCCTTCAGGATCCTGGCGCGCCGACGGGGTCGGAATGACCTCGACGCGGTCGATCACCGCGGACGGAAGCTGCTTGAGATAGTTTCCAAGCTGAGCTCCCGTCATCGGTGCAGGACGGCCGTTGATCTGTACGACTACGTTCTCGTTACCGCGAAGGCTGACCTTCCCGTCGCCATCGACCGCAACTGAAGGAACATTCTCGAGGACCTGGCTCGCATTGTTTGCGGTGGCCGCGACGTCCTTCGCCTTGTACGTGTTGCGATCCGGCTCGACCGTGACCACGTCACGCTCGGCCTTGACTTCGACGTCGCTCAGCGCAATCGCGACCTTCGAGAGTTGAATGGCTCCGACGTTCACGGCGGCGGCTGCGGGCGAAACCTGGAATTCGTCGCTCGAGATTGGGCCGTATCCGAGTGAGGTCACGCGCAGGTAGTACGTGCCCGGACGCAGTCCCTGCACGCGAAACTTTCCGTCTTCGCGCGATACAGCGCCGGCGACGAGCGCGCCGTTCGCCTTGTTGCGGACAGCAATCGACGCCTTTGCGACGGGCGTGTTCTGGTCCTTGTCCATGACGAGGCCTTGCACCTCACCGCCCGGAGGAGCCTGTTGCGGGGGTCCGGCCGGCCCGGACGGCGCCTGCGCGCTGACTGCTGCAGCGCTGGCCAGGAAAAGGAGACCCAGAACCACGTTCAGGGTGCATCGCATCGGAGTACTCTCAGAAAATTGTGGGATCGGCGCGATACTATGGGGCGGCGCCGGAATACAGCTTCTCCGCCACTACGATAGGATGCCACCCGGGTTTCACGCGGTTCCCACGCATCCTTCGATTTTACAAACCTCTTGCACCTGTCCGGTCTGGGGGTCCTGTCAACCGGATGTTTATGGTATCAGGACTGGCTCGCTTCCTTCGCCGCCTTCCTGTTCTCCCAGAGCTTCCCCAGGAAAGTTGTGATCAGAACTGTCGCCGCGATCCTCAGAGGCTGCGCGACCTTCGTCACGAGATACGCCGCAGTCCACGCTCCCGCTTGACCGGCAGCACTTCCAGGGGTCCACCCGAGACGAATCGCGAAATAAGACCCGACGAACACGATCGCGAACAGTGTCAGATAGACCACCACCGCGATCATGCCGTATTCCGCCAGAATATTCTTCAGTGTCTTCCGCATGATCCAATAAGATAGCCGCGCGACGTTACGGGACGCCCGCGGAAATCAGGTCGAGCGGATTCACTGTGACCGTTCCGTATCGCGCGCTCCAGTGAAGATGAGGTCCGGTGACTCGCCCCGTCGCGCCAACCAGTCCGATCTCCTGCCCTCGGCGAACTGTGTCACCCGCGGCAACGAGCGTCTTGCTCAGGTGAAAGTACGCGGTCACCACTCCGCCGCCGTGATCGACGTAGACGACGTTGCCCGCGAGAAAGAAATCACCGACGAGTGCGACAACTCCGCGGTTTGCCGCGTAGACGGGCGAACCGACACCACCTCGAAAATCCACGCCGAGGTGGCGGCTCGACATCGTGCCGTTGAACATGCGACCGGTTCCAAAGCGGCTCGTCACCGTCGCGGCGCGGGGGCGCATGAACGGTTCGCTCCACATCGGTGCGGTATCGTGAGCCCGCCTGCCGATCTCACGCGCGGATGCATTCTCCCTCTCGATCCGAGCCTGCGTTTCAGCGTCGAGTGGCTGAGTGAAACGAGGCGCCACTGACAGCGTGCGCGCTCTCGATCCCGGACGCGCCGGCTTCGGTTTCGGAATTGTCACCGAGGCGCGAGCGCTATCGAGCGTTCCCGATGTTCGCTCGATCAGGACGCTCGCTTCGACATCGCCCGCTGCATCAGCTGAGACTGGGCCGATCGCGCGCCACGAAGCAGGTCCGGCCTTTGTGAAGTGCAGCGGCTCACCCGACATCATCCCGCTGATTCGCGTGACGGTATCGGTCGCGGATTCAGCAACGCGAAGCGTTATTCTCACGATTGCACCCGGTGCTGGCGCAACAGGCGAGAACGTGAGTGAGGGAGATTGCGCGTGAAGATCGGTTACCGACGCGATTGCGATCGCGGCTGTCATTCCTGCGTATTTCAATCTCACGGATTTCGCGGTCTCCCTCGATAGATTACAGGCATGCCCCGGATTGTCTCGTTCCTCCCGGCAGCCACGGAAATTACCTACGCCCTGGGCGCGGGAGACGAAATTGTGGGCCGGTCCCACGAGTGCGATTACCCCGCGCAGGTGCAGAGGCTCCCAGTGGTGAGCAGCCCGGCACTCGCGATCGGAGCGATGGATCAGGGCGACATCGATAACGCTGTCGCCGCCCAGCTCGCAAGCGGCGAAAGTCTCTACCGCGTCGACGAGATACTCCTTCGCGAGCTGGCACCGGATGTGGTGTTCACACAGGACCTGTGTCAGGTGTGCGCGCCGTCAGGCACCGAGCTCACGCGCGCGCTGCGCGAGCTTCCTTCAAAGCCGGAAGTGTTGTGGCTCACGCCGCGAACCATCGAGGAGATCGAGCAGAACATTCTCGAGATCGGACGCGCAACCGGTCGCACGCTCGAGGCAGAGAGTCTGATCGCCGACAATCGCGAGCGAATCGAGAACGTGAGCAATGCAGTCGCGAATGCACGAGTTCGGCGTGTGGCATTCCTCGAGTGGACCGATCCGGTCTTCTGTCCGGGGCACTGGGTTCCGGAGATGATCTCGCTCGCCGGTGGCTCCGATCCCCATGGCCGGCCTGGAGGGGATTCGCATCGAATCACCTGGGACTCAGTCGCCGCTGAGTCTCCGGAAATCGTCGTGGTTGCGCCGTGCGGCTACGATCTCGCGAAATCGAGCGAGGCTGCGAAGAAAATCCCGCGCATCCCAGGCGCGCAGATTATCGCGGTGGATGCCAACTCGTATTTCGCTCGCCCGGGACCCCGGGTGGCGGAAGGCATCGAGCTTCTCGCGCACCTCTTTCACCCGGAGAGTTATCCATGGCCGCACGAGACGCGGCCATGGCTGGAGATCAGCTAGCCTTTACGTAGGCAGCTCCCGCTTCCTGTGCACGCGTCGCCGCGAAAACGCCTGAAGGCTGGAGAATGACGCCCGGGATCATTGCGGCGATCGCCTGCTTCCGCGCGTCGGCATCGCCGATCTGGTCAGTCTTCTTGATCAGTTCTATGCAGTCCTGAAGCGCGAGGTCGCATGCGAGCACAACCACGCCGCGGGCGAGCTGTCTTGGCAGGCTTGCACTGTCAAAGGGCGCGGGAATTCCATCCTTTTCGTCGAGCAACACGGGATTGGTCGTCATTGGCTGCATCGTGAGCGGATGCGTAACCCCCTTGCTCGCGCCGATCCCGTACTTTTTCCAGAAGGAGTTCTGCATCGCGAGGACGATCGCGTTGTGACGCAGGACGATCACAGGCTTGATGTCGGCGGGCGCGGCCTTCATCACATCGCGGTACTGTCGCGCCCACGCGTTGGCGCGCCACACTCCGAATCCGCTCTCCGGCTCGGAGTTGTCGAACACCGCCTTGTACTTCCCGTCGAGTCGGCTCGTCCAGGAAAGATCCCATTCGTCGCTGGATTCGGTGTGGGCCAGGTCCGCTGGCACGTTGGCCAACAGACTCGCCGGAAGCGAGGCGAACGCGGCGGCATTCACCGCGGCAGCCCCAAGAAAGGATCTGCGGTTGACAGTCATTGGCTCACCTCGGGTGAAGTTGGATTTGCAGGCGTCGGGAACCAAGCCAGCTGCGCCGGAATTCAGCCGCCTTCTCCGGCAAGGGGATCCCGAGCGATTCGAACGTCACGAGCTTCATCGGCCGCCGCCCGCGAATCGTCATCGGCACTGTCCGACGAACGGTGCGCTGCGCCACGTCAACACGCACCAGGTCGCCCACCTTGTAACCGCGGATCACCGCGGCAAGAGAGTCGACCGTGGGAGTCGGAGTTCCGTCGATTGCGTAGATCAGGTCGCCGCTCGAGATCCCTGCCTCATGCATCGATCCCGATTCCTGCGTCCAGTTTATGAGCACGCGCGCGGTGTCGTTGTCCATCGCTGCCCCAAGGTATGGAATTTCGTCGTCAGTGACGAGCCGGAAACCGGCAGGCTCGAACAGTTTCGCGAAATCCTGGACCTCCCGGCCATCGATGTAACGCCGGAAGAAGTCATCCGCGAAACCCGCATCGCCAGTGAACCTGCCGAGCTCGGCGCGAAGATCATCGCGCGTGTAGGCACGCACTGGCGCAAACGCCGCCGACTGCTGCCGGCCGTAGTTCGCCCAGAGGAGACGCAGATAGTCGTCCATCGTCCTGTTGAATTTCTGCCGGAGTGTGAGGTCGAGGCCAAGCCCGATGACGGAACCCCACGTGTAGTATGAAAGGAACGTGTTCTGTCTGTTGGTTGGATCGGAGAACGCACCTCCATCGAAGAATGGCGCAAGCCTGCTCATGTCGGACGCTGATCCGTGCCGCCGCGCGGGCGAGGTGATGACTGAGATCACGGCATCGCCGACGTTGCGGGCAAATTCCTCATTTGACCAGAACCCTGCACGCCTGATGATCAGATCCCGTCCATAGTTCGAGAATCCTTCACCGAGCCAGAGCTCGCCCGACATGTTGTCGCGGCCGAACTCGAAGGGCTCGAGCGACTTCGGGCGAAGCCGCTCGATGTTCCATGCATGAAAGAGCTCGTGTGTGAACGTGCTCAGAGCGTTTGTTCGGCGCGTCCGGTCGGACAGCGAATTCCTGCTCGTTATCACGGTGGAGTTGCGGTGCTCCATTCCGTCGCCGCTCGCCCACGGCAGATAGTCGATGAGAAACGTGTACGTGCCGTAGTCCAGGCCCGGCGGCTCGCCCCACATCGCGAGGGACTCGTCGACGATCCATCGAGCCATGACCGCGAACGAATCGACCTGCGCTTCCGTGCCGAGATGGTGAATGGCGAGACGCCACGTCGATGTCTTGCCACCATGTTGGGTGGTCCACGAGCGCATGGTGATCGGACCGACCTCAACCGGGGAATCCAGGAAGTACTGAGTGTTCGGCGCGGTGAACGTCAGCGAGTCCCGCGTCGGTGCGAGCTGCGTGGCGATCTTCCAGCCGCTTCTCGGATGACTCGTGAGCAGTATCGGCATGGTCTCCATGCCGGCGGCATAGATGAAAGTCGCAGGCATGTTGATGTGAGCGTGCGAATGATCGATGCCGAGGTATGTGCCGTCGATCCTGTCGCCCCATACCGTGTACGAGATGCGCACGGTTCCGTCATGGCCCGATGCCGCCCATGAATGCGCGTCCGGTCGCTCGAGAGCGAGTGGGCGACCGCGTCCGTCCGCAGCGGTGACGTCGTACACGTTCTTCGCAAAGTTGGCAGGAGCGTAACGGCCGGGGGACGATCGGCTCATTCTCGCCTCGACGCGCTGCCCCTCGGGCAGTCCGCGGAGCGTCATGGCGACGCGCGCCTCGTGCTGCGCTGCACGGGGAAATGAGATGTCGTATTCGATGGAACGCTGCGCGGCGAGCGCGCCGGGAAGAACGAAGGAGGCTGCTGCGAGGAGGATACGGCCGATCAAAAGGAATCGCTCCATTGGTGGTGGGCTAAATTTGATTCTCATCCATGACTGATTCTACCGTGGCTGCCGCCCCGCCACCGGCGAAAAAACGCCATCCTCCCGCTCACCGTCTGGAGTTCGTGCTCGCGCGTTCCCTGGAGCGCGCAGTCGCGGCCTTGCCCGAGCGTGCTGCAGACCGCTTCGGAGCAGCGGTCGGGCGCAGACTTCACACGCTTGGCATCCGTCGCGAGACGGTGACGGAGAACCTGCGGATGGCGTTCCCGGAAGCGACAGAGGAGTGGATCGAAAAAACCCGGCTCGCGGCTTACGAGCATCTGGGGCGGGAGGCGGCAGCGATGCTGCGACTGTCGAAGCTCGACGACGCGGCGGTCATCGAGAGGACGATCACGTCCGGCTGGGACGAGATCCAGGACGCGGTGTCCCTCGGACGCGGATTGTTGCTGGTCACGGGTCACTATGGGACCTGGGAGATAGCGGCGGCGGCTGTTGCAGCGCGCGGCGTGCCGATCGCCGCGATCGTCCGGCGCCAGGGCAACAGGCTGGTGGACGAGCGGCTTCAGCAGCTGCGCAACAATCTCGGTGTGGAGACCATCTACCAGGGCCAGGCGCCGGCGCGAGTACCTCGCATCCTCCGCGCGAACGGAGTGGTCGGAATCGTGGGTGACCAGGATGCGCGGCGCTCCGGCGTGTTCGTTCCGTTCTTCAACCGGCTCGCATCTACACATCGCGGTCCGGCGTTGTTCGCGCTCAGGCTCAACGCACCAGTGTTCTCGTGCATGGCGCGCCGGCTTCCGGGAGATGACGTCAGGTACGAGATAATCGGCAGGCGAGTGGAATACGAGCGCACCGGGGATCTCGATCGGGATGTCCTCGCGCTTACCACCGAGCTCGCATCCCGGCTCGAGAAGGAGGTTCGTGCCGCACCCGAGCAGTACTTCTGGTTTCACAAGCGCTGGAAGACGCGTCCATCGGATCGCGCGTCGTGACGCGATGGCGAGCCGCGATCGCGGGAATGGTGCTGTTGGCTGCGGCATGTTCGGGAGGCAGCGAACAGGTGACAGGTCCCCCTGTGACGCCGCCTGACACTGCGGCGCCACCACTTCAACGGGAGATGCGCGGGCTGTGGATCGCCACGGTCGCCAATATCGACTGGCCTTCCCGCAGCTCCCTGACCGCCGATGGGCAGCGCGCGGAGATGATCG
>DASWQD010000430.1:0-1735 GCA_036398255.1 Gemmatimonadaceae bacterium
AAGCCGCGCCCCATTTGCATGGATGGCGCATGGAGTGGAGTCACAATGAGTGACTGGCAGAAAATCCTGCGAGAGGAAGCGATAGCTTCGCTCGACAAGCTGCACGAGAAATTCGGAGACGCGATCGACGTCGAAGCGCTGAAGCCGGCGTTCGACAACTTCCAGATGCGCATCACGCCGTCGGCCCTGGACGCCATCAAGGAAGTCGGCGATCCGATGTGGCAGCAGTACGTTCCGACGGTCGAGGAGCTCGACATCGTGGACGGTGTCATCGACTCGCTCGACGAGGACGGTGACTCGCCGGTGCCGAATATCACGCACCGGTATCCCGATCGGGCGCTCTTTCTCGTGAGCCCCGTATGCGCGAGCTACTGCCGATTCTGCACGCGGCGGCGGAAAGTGGGTGATCCGGAGAAGATTCCGCTCAACCAGTTCGACTCCGCTTT
The DNA here is from genome assembly GCA_036398255.1 of Gemmatimonadaceae bacterium. Taxonomy (GTDB): domain Bacteria; phylum Gemmatimonadota; class Gemmatimonadetes; order Gemmatimonadales; family Gemmatimonadaceae; genus UBA4720. The sequence continues at coordinate 447 of DASWQD010000430.1, forward strand.
CCAGTACCTGAGGGAACACACGGAGATCCGGGACGTCATCATGTCGGGCGGCGACCCGATGATGCTGAGCGACCGGCGGCTGGAGTATTTCTTCCAGCAGCTGCGCTCGATTCCTCACATCGAGATCATCCGCCTCGGAAGCCGCATCACGTCGCACCTTCCTGAGAGAATCACTCCGGAATTCTGCGAGATGGTGCAGAAGTATCATCCGATCTACATGAACACGCACTTCAATCACCCCGATGAGCTGACGCCGGCGGCTGTCGCCGCGCTCGACAGACTCTCCAAGGCGGGAGTGGTGCTCGGATGCCAGACCGTTCTCCTCAAGGGCGTGAACGACGATCCGAAGATCATGATGAAGCTCATGCACGCGCTGCTCCGCGCGCGCGTGCGGCCGTACTACCTGTACATGGCTGACCAGGTCGCCGGCGGCGAGCACTTCCGCACGACGGTGCAGAAAGGACTCGAGATCATTCAGGCGCTGCGCGGCTGGACGTCAGGCCTAGCTGTTCCGCACTTCGTGATCGACGCTCCCGGTGGCGGTGGCAAAGTGCCCCTGCTTCCCGAGTACGTCGAGGAGATCAACGACGACGAAGTCGTGTTCCGGAACTACGAAGGAAAGCGGTTCACGTACAAGCAGCCGCGGCAGGTTCCCGCGGAGGAGCCGGTGCCGGCAGTTGCTGCGGAGATGGACATAGTTCCGATCGGACGCGGCAAGCGGCCGAAGAAACAAGGCTCGACAGTTCGAACGCGCCGAAGGAAAGCCGCGGGAGAGTAAGAAGAAATCGCCCGGACATCCGGGCGATTTTTTTTGCCGGTCAGTACACTCGCCAGCGGATTGCTCGCTGTACCCAGTCGCCACTGGGTTGCCGGATCATCGCGTTTCCGACGACTTCTCCACGCGAGTTGACATCGAGCACTTCAGTGGAGATCGTTCCGTCGGGGCCGGGAAGCATCAGCATCGCGCCGTTCGCCGACCACAGCACGCCCTCGTTGAGCCCGCGCCCGACGATCAGTCCGTTCGACGCGATCTTCATTCCCACACTGTTCGGTCCTCCCGTGAAGCCGAGGCTCGACGATGCCACTCCGCGTCTGCTGATCCAGCCGTAGACGAGCTCGTCATCAGTGCCGTGCGGCCCCCAGCCGACAACGTCGCCATTGTCATTGATACCGAGCGCGCTGCCAATGTTGCCGCGCAGCGTCGTTACGTATTGAAGCCCGGCTTCGCGCGACCACACGTAGGCGCTGGGCCACAGGCCCCAGCCGACTTCGTGAACCGGCGATGCCTC
>DASWQD010000431.1:0-2933 GCA_036398255.1 Gemmatimonadaceae bacterium
GAACTACGTTTTTCTGTTTTTCAAAAACCATAGAACGTGGTTTTTGGGTTTTCTCACCGGTCTCACCGGTCTCAAAAAACCCTTTCCCCTGCCTCCGAGAGAGTGGGACGTTTCGATCGACCGAAAATTTTTTCGGCTCCGGAAATTTTTTCCCTCTGAGAGAAAATTTTTCGCGAAAAAAATTATTGCATCTAATAGTTGTGGTTTTTATACTCGGATTCATGAATCGCTCTCACGCGTTCCCGTAGGTGCCGATGGCTCGAATCGGTTTCGCCTACAACCTGAAACCCGACTCGACAGAGTTCACCTCGGACGAATTCGCCGAGTGGGACTCGCGTGAGACCATCGACGCCGTGGCGAACGCTCTCTCGGCACTCGGTGAAGTGATCCGCCTCGAGGCGGACGAGAGCTTCCCCGAGACTCTCCGCCGCGAGAAGCCCGACATCGTCTTCAACATCGCCGAAGGAAAGAACGGCGTGAACCGCGAGGCGCACGTACCCGCCATCTGCGAGTTCTTCGGGATTCCGTATTCCGGCAGTGATCCGCTCGCCCTCTCCGTCTGCCTCGACAAGGCAAAGACCAAGGAGACCCTCTCGTACCACGGCGTCCGCACCGCGCGCTTCGCCGTCGTGAGAGACTTGTCGGATCTCGCGGCAGCCCGTGAGCTGCCGCTCCCGGTATTCGCCAAGCCGATCCACGAGGGATCGTCCAAGGGAATCACCGAAAAGAATTTCTGCCGTACGCACGCTGAGCTCGAAGCACAGACGGCGTTCCTCCTCGAGACCTACCAGCAGCCGGTGATCGTCGAGGAGTATCTGCCCGGTGCCGAGTTCACGTGCGCGGTCCTCGGAAATGGAGATGAAGCGAAGGTTCTCCCTCTTGTCGGGATGAACTTCGCGTCACTCCCCGCCGGTGCGCTCCCCATCTACGGCTACGAAGCCAAGTGGATCTGGGACCGCCCCGAGCGCCCTCTACAGATGTTCGATTGCCCCGCCCACATCGATGACTCTCTCCGGAGAGAAATCGAGCGCGTCACGCTCGAAGCGTACCGCGTGCTCGGCTGCCGCGACTGGTCGCGGATAGACGTCAGGCTCGATGCCGACGGACAGCCGAATGTGGTCGAGGTCAATCCGCTTCCAGGAATTCTGCCCGACCCTGCGGACAACTCCTGCTTTCCAAAAGCAGCCCGCGCGGCCGGGATGAGCTACGACGAGCTCATTCAATCCTGCTTGCTGCATGCCGCTGCTCGACAAGGCGTAGAGCTCGGCAGAGAAGTCCGAAGAGAACGCGCCGCATAAAAAACGGCGCCCTTTGGGAGGGCGCGGAATGAAAATCGGCATCTTGTTCGATGGGATGTCCGCGCTGGGCACCAACCCGGACGGACTGATCCTCGAATCAGTCGAAGCGATCGAAGACGCGATCGCCGACTGGGGGCATCAGCACGTCCGGATTCCGGTCAATCCAGACGGGCGCTGGGTCGAGCGCATGCGCCGCGGAAATTTCGATCTCGCGTTCAACCTGTGCGAGGGCATCGACGGCGTCGCCGCTTTCGAGCCGATGGTGATCTCCGTTCTCGAGCTCTTCAGGATTCCGTACACGGGAAATTCGAGCACCACCGCCGCGCTCTGCCTCCGCAAGAGTGTCGTGAACACCGTGCTCGATCGCGCCGGCCTTCCTGTTCCACGCTGGTCCCTCGCCCGTCGCGGCGAGAAAATCACGAGCGTCGGATATCCGGCCATCTGCAAGCCGGCGGCTGAAGACGCATCGATCGGCATCGAGCAGCGGTCGGTCGTCAGAAGCGGACGAGCACTCGCCGAGCGGATCCGCGCGATGCACGAGCGGTGGGACGAGGTGATCATCCAGCGATACATCGACGGCCGCGAGGTGAACGTCGGCATCGTGGACGACGAAGTTCTGCCGGTGGCGGAAATCAACTTCGGCGAGATGCCGCGCGGGATGTGGAAGATCGTCTCGTACCAGTCGAAGTGGATCACCGGCAGCGAAGAAGATCTCGGCGCGAAGCCAACGTGCCCTGCCGATCTTCCAGCCGCGCTCACGAAGGAGCTGAAGCGGATCGCCAGCACGGCGTGGAAAGCGGTCGGCGGCCAGGGATACGGCCGCGTCGATTTCAGGATCGACAGCGACGGTCGCCCGTGGCTGCTGGAGGTGAATCCGAATCCGGACATCGCGCCCGACGCCGGGCTGGCCCGCATGGCGCGCGCGGCGGGGATGGATTACAACGCGCTCATCCGCCGCGTCTGCGAATCAGGGCTCACGCAGCAGATCGACATGAATCCCGAGCTCTGGAAGCGGTCGCTCATGCTTTCGGGAATGGAAGCGATCCTCGCGGTATCGCCGCTGTGATCAGGCTTTCTCCGCAGAAGCCCGCTCCGGCGGCGCGCCCGCGCATTTTCGTCGGCGACATGACGGCCAAATATCGCACGCGAGTGCGTGACATTCTCGTCGCTACGAAAGTCTTTCGTGAAGCGGAAGTCGACGTCGCGATCGAGCTCTTCGACGAAGTCTTTGGAACACCAGTCACTGTAGGAAGTACATCATCAACGAATTACGCTCCAGCCAACTCCGATTACTTCTTCCTCGGCGCCTTCACCCCGGAAGAGGAGCTGGCCGGCTTTGCCTGCTACGGGCCGACGCCCGGCACGGACCGCACATACGATCTCTACTGGATCGCAGTGCATCCCGCCGCGCAGGGGACCGGAAGCGGAACCATCCTCCTGAACGAGGTCGAACGAAGGCTGAAGGGACAGAACGCCAGAATGCTGGTAGTCGAAACATCGTCCCGATCCGACTACAAGAACACGCGCGGGTTCTACTTCCGCCGCGGTTATGTCGAAGCGGCGAGAGCGTGCGATTTCTACGCTCCCGCCGATGATCGGATCACTTTCACAAAACGGTTGCAAAGCCGCGCCCCA
>DASWQD010000432.1:0-18740 GCA_036398255.1 Gemmatimonadaceae bacterium
CCCTGAAGCATCTGGTCAACAGTCGAGATCGGAGTCTTGTCGAGCACTTCCGTGTTGACTGTCGCGACCGCGCCGGTGACGTCGCTCAACCGCTGTGTTCCGTATCCGGTTGAGACGACGGGGTTGAGCTGGATGGCTTCAGCGCGCATCGCGACATTCAGCGTGGAAATCGCGCCCGAACCCACGGTGACGGTGCGGGTGACGGGCGCGAATCCGAGGCGTCGGAAGCGAACCTGGTGCGTGCCCGCGGGCACGTTGCCGAGTGAAAATCGGCCGTCGGAATCCGTGCCCGCGATGAGCGTCGTTCCATCTACGCTGATCCTTGCGTTGCTGATCGGGTTGGATGCCGCGCTATCGACGACCGTTCCCGTGATGCGTCCGGTTTGCGCCTGCGCGAGCGCGAGCGCGGGACCGGCGAGCATCAACGAGAGGGCCAGGCAAACTCGTTTTGCCCACATGGTGATACCTCTTGCGGTGAGGGGTGTAACGCGCGACCCTGAGGGCCGCAAATGAGAGAGAGTGTTGCTGCGGTCGTACATCACGCACTTGCCGCGACGTTCGCGGCGGGGTTGAGGTTTTGGGTCTGCTGCGGGTTGAACCTCGAGTTGTCTTCCGCATCGGGCATGGCTGCGCCCGACGATCTCCGCACGATGAGCTCGGGAGGAAGCAGCTGCCTCACAGGCGTCTGCTCTCCTCTGAGCCGTGCGAGAATGTTGTCGACAGCCATCGCGCCGATTCTTTCCACCGGCTGGCGAACTGTCGTGAGAGGAATGCGCGCTCTTCCTGCCAGCTCGATGTCATCGAGGCCGACGATCGCGATGTCTTCGGGTACGCGAACGCCGCGATCGAGTAGACCGTCGAGAACGCCGAGCGCACCAAGGTCGTTGAACACGAACATCGCATCGGGCTGAACCGGCAGATTCAGGATACGCTCGGCCACAGTGTATCCGGAGCGGTAGTCGTTCCACTCGCCTTCGAACGGATACTCGAACTGGAGCGCGGGATCGACGCCCAGGCCCGCCTGCTCGAGCGCGCGCCGATATCCTCGTCCGCGGAGCTCGCACATGATGCTGCCGAACTTGTCGCCGACGTATCCGATGCGCTGGCGTCCCATCGCGAGGAGGTGTTGAGCGGCGAGATATCCTGCGCTGTCGAGATCCATCCCGACGAACGGAACGTCGGCGCCGTCTGTGTACGACACCATGACGTACGGAGTGCCGGCGTCATGGAGGGCGCGGATAGGCTCGCTGATCCGGTACGTGCGGCTCATCGATGCGATGATGAGTCCGCTCACGCCGAGGTCGCGGAATCTCCTGATCTGTTCTTCTTCGCGGTCGAGCCGGTTGGAGCTCGATGAAAACAAGAGCCCATATCCGAGCTCGTCGGCTCGCTGCTGCGCGGCATGCGCGACGAGTGAGAAGAATGGACTGCTCAGGTCGCGGAGAACGAAGCCGAGCATCGCGGCATTGCCGTCATTGTCTGCGGGCCGGTTTGCGACGAAAGTCCCCCGGCCGACGCGACTGTAGAGGATGCCTTCGCTGACGAGGCCGGAGAGGGCTTTGTTGATGGTGATCATCGACACGCCATAGCTGACGGCAAGCTCCCGATGTGGCTGGAGCTGTGTCCCGACGGGCATCTCGCCGGAGATGATCTTCCTTCTTATGTCGAGCGCGACTTGCTGGTAGAGCGGCATGGCCGCTCCCGGATCGATGGCCAATCCTTCTCCGGGCGGTTTTGGGGTGGCCAGATTTTAGGTGTACACATTGATATTGTCAATATGTACGAAGGAAGTTCCTGGCCCCAGCCAGCCCGTAACTACTTCAGAGACCGCTTTGTGGTGATGATGACCACCCCGTTCGCACCGTCGGACCCGTAAATCGCCGTCGACCCGATATCCTTGAGGACCTCGATGTTCTTGATCTCCGCGGGATCCAGGAAGAGCAGCCCACCCGGACCGCTCTGGACCCTCGCCCCATCGATGATGTAAAGAGGTTCGGTGGTTCCCAGCAGGGTGTTCGTGCCCCGAATCCTGATGCTTATCCCGCCGCTCGCCACCCGGAGAACTTCCACTCCCGGGAACCGGCCGGCGAAAAGCTCCTCCATTCCGCGACCCGAGCTCTGAATTTGACCTCGATCCTCAGAGGGAATCTCGGGACGTCCAGCGCTGGCGCAGGCTGCGGCGATCATCGCGAGACTCGCCATCGCGGCGCGCCTGGTGAACGATCCAGTGTATGACATGGTTCGCTCCTTCCTATCCATATAGTAGCGGCAGCTTCAACCTACATCAGGAACCGGGTTATCGCTTGACCTCGGCGGGAACCCATCCGTCAAGCACCGATGCCGGCGTTATCGCCCGCGCCTCTCTCTCCGTCAACTGCCTCCGGGATGAGCTCTTCACAGCTCCCGGACCGCGGCTTCCATACTCTCTGAAACGGGCGCTCGACGGCTCGTACCATATGCGCGTGCCGGTCGAATCGACTGACGACATTCGGTCCCAGCCCTTGGGTCCAATATGATCATCCATCCACGTATCGACGAACGCCACGCTCGCGACGGCGTCGGGATCGGCGAACGGATGCCATGGGCGACCCAGAGTAACCGATGCCGGAGCCATCGATGCGCGCTCTTTCTTCAATCGGCTTCTCAAAAACAGAAACCCGTACCGCTGCCTTGTCGGAGTGCTCGCCGCCGTGATGTAGCCATTGTTCGTCCTGCTGCCCCGATCGAGTGAGACGATGTCGCAATCGTCGAAAACCGACTTGCCCGCTCCGAATATGAAATCAACATGGCCGGCGACGATGCATTTGTAGAAATAGTGCCGGCCCGAATTCGTAAACAGCGTGTCCTGGTGTCCGAGTATCGTCACGTTCACGAAAGTCGCCCGGTCGCTGCCGAGGTCGGTCATGAGCGCTACTGCCTGCGGGTTGCGGAACTTCGTGGAGTCGGAATCAGGCTTCGCCGCATTCGCCGCGTAGTCGAACGAATTCTCGATCGTGAGATTCTCGGCGCGGAAATCCGGCGCGACGATTCTCAGCGTGAAGCTCCCCCGAGTTCCGTATCGTCCGCCACCCGGTGAAGGCGTATCAGCGGCAGCGTCATAGGTGATGACAGTGGAATCGCGATGCTCGCCGAGGAAGGTGATGCGCGGACGATCGACGGTGAGTTTTTCGCGGTAGCGGCCTTTCCTTATGAAGATGACGGCTCTTGCGCCGCCATTGGCACTCATTCCGCTCAATGCTGAGCCGATGGACCGATAGACCGGCGCGCCCGCGACAGTGTCGCCCTCAGCTCCCGTGTATCGAGCATCGACGACAGCGGAATAGGAGACTGCGAGGAGCGCAAGCGCGGGGACGATCATCTGGCGATCGTCACGGTAATCGGGCTCGCGAGGCGATCGGCGAACCTGTCCAGATATGCCCACCACGACTGAGGAGTAGGGAAGTCACCGCTCGCTGTCCATCCTGCCCCGACATAATGGACGGCAGGAGCTCCGGCTCGCGCAGATCCGATTGCCAGATAGTGATTGCCCGTTTCCTTCCAGTCGGTGAGACGGTCTCGCTGAATCAGGACCGCTGTCCCGAGCTCGCCATGTCCACCGTTTTTTGGTGCAACAGGGCCCCAGCCACTGAGCCATGCCCAGGATTTTTCCTTGCTCCCGGTTCCGCGCATTCCCGGGCGCTTCACGAGACCGATCGCGTATGGAATCGAACTGATGTCGCTGCTGAATACGCTCTCGGACCTGTAGAGGTTCTGACCCGCGTCCACAGTGATGCGCTTCACTTCCGAGATGGTGATCCCGCCACCGCTCCACGGAGCGTAGCGAAGCTCCACGATCGCTCTAATCGGCCCGTTCGCGATGATCTTCCACGACTTGAAATTGTCCGCCCGATAGATCGAGTCGTTCTTCCAGATTGCGGTACCGCCTGCTCCCAATGTCTCGCCGACGTCGAAGAAGTCAGCTCCCTCGCCCGTATCTATATGGTATGCATCGTGGCCCTTCGTATACCATTTCTCGACCACGAGTGACTTCACGCTCTTCGGCCACACGTCGATTCCGTTGCTCGACATCGCCGACGAAGTTTTCTTGAGTCCCTCTCCATAGATCCGGAAAGCGATTCGGTCGCTCTCCCAGGCGATGTCATCGCGCGGCTCGTCATGCCGGATGAAGACGCGAGGCGCTGCCTTGAGTGAAGAGCTCTGCGCGCTGATGGTGAACGACTTCTTTTCCTTCGGCCAGAAGTCGGCGACGAACAGGAGTGCATCGAAGCGTCCGTCGCCCTCGTTGTCTATCACCTGGGTTGGGAGCGCGCTGCCATTGCCGTTCACAACCCTCACGCGGGAAGGTGTTACAGCAGGCAGCGCGTCGGTCAGGGCCTTCCAGTCAACACTGACGACTTCATCCCGGCGCTCAACCGCGAGCGCGTTCTCCACAGTGACAGTCACACTTTGAGCTCTCGCAGCCGACGCAGTGAGAAGGAGCGCAGCAATTCGGCACGGCCACCTCATCTCATTGTCTCCACGCCAACTGGATCCATGTCCGCATAGTCCTGGTTCTCTCCACCCATTGCCCAGCAGAACGCATACGCCGACGTACCGCATCCCGAGTGCACGGACCAGCCCGGAGACATTGCAACCTCACCGTCGCGCACGATCAGCGCACGAAGCTCAGCAGGCTCACCCATCAGGTGAACGACCATCGCGTCTGCGGGCAAGTTGAAGTAGAGATAGATCTCGCTTCGCCTCGAGTGAGTATGTGCGGGCATGGTGTTCCAGACGCTCCCCGACTCGAGCACCGTCACTCCCATCACCAGCTGCGAGCTTCGCACCCCCTCGGCATGGATGTATCGCGCAATCCTCCGCCGATTCGCACGCTCGGCGGTGCCGAGCTCGTTTGCCTGCGCTTCCAACGCCCGCACTCGCGTTGTGGGATAGTCGGCATGCGCGGGATAGCTGATGATGTAAAAGCGAGCGGGACTCGCGGCATCCGCACTGGCAAACTTGATGGCGCGACTTCCGCGGCCGACATACAACGCATCCCGTGCCGAAAGCTCGAATGACTTCCCGTCGACAGTGACAGATCCGTCGCCGCCGATGTTGAGCACACCGATCTCCCTCCGCTGCGCGAAGAATTCGGCTCGCAGATCGGGCGGATTTCCAAGCTCGAGCGGTGCGCCGAGTGGAACGGCTCCTCCGGCTACTGCCCGGTCGAGATCGGTGATTCGCAGAGTTATCTCACCGGGAACGAAGATGTTGGTGAGCAGAAACGCTTCGCGCATCTGTTCAGTGGAGAGTCCCTTCGTTTCCCGAGGCGTTGGAAAGTATTGCATTGTTCTCCAGTGATTTCCTAGCGCGCCATCCACCCGCCGTCGACGGCGAGAACATGGCCATTGATGTAATCGGACGCGGGTGATGCGAGAAACACCACGGCATCGGCAAGGTCTTCAGGCTGTCCCCAGCGACCGGCTGGAATCCGGGCGAGTATCTCCGCCGACCGCTTCGGATCGGCGCGCAACGCCTCGGTGTTGTCGGTCACGAAGTATCCAGGCGCAACGGCGTTGACCTGAACGCCCGATGCTGCCCACTCATTGGCAAGCGCCTTTGTGAGTCCCGCAACTGCATGCTTGCTCGCTGTGTATCCGGGAACGGTGATGCCCCCGCTGAAGGAGAGAAGGGAAGCGACGTTGATGATCTTTCCTTTCTTGCGCTCCAGCATGTGGCGCCCAATCACCTGCGAGAGGAAGAAAACAGAGTCGAGGTTCGTGCGAATGACGAGGTCCCAGTCTTCTGCCGCGTGCGTCGCGGCTGGAGTTCGCCTGATGGTGCCGGCGTTGTTGACGAGCACATCTATCTGGCCGAGAGTCGAGATCGCCTCAGCGGCCAACGCGAGCACCGCGCTTCGCTCACTGAGATCGGCCGAGAGCTCCCACGCGGTTCGTCCCCGCCCTCTGACGTCGCTCGCAGTTTGTCCCGCACCGCCCGGCTTCGAGCTCACGCAGGCTACATCGGCCCCCGCATCTGCCAGCGCGATGGCGATCGCACGCCCTAACCCGCGCCCGGCGCCCGTGACGAGCGCGCGCGAGCCGGTGAGAGAGAACCGTGAGCTACTCATCGGCCGAGCTCATGCGCCGCCATGATGAATGGCCCGACGCCCTTGTAATCGTCGGCTACGATTGGCTCGCTCACGTAGTAGGCGAAAGTGCCGTCGCGATACGAGCCATCCTTTCGCAGGTTGCCACCGAGGCCGGCAACCTGACAGATGTTGGTGAGTGACACCATGCCGTCGCCGCCTGTCTTGACGAGATTCGACACGAGCCCGTTGAATCCGCGGATTGCAATCGATCGGTAGGCGGGCTCGATGTATCCAAGTCGGGCCGCCTTTGCGAGAGAGTACACGAACATGCTCGATGCCGAGGCCTCGAGATAATTGCCGGCGCGGTTGGGCTCATCCATTACCTGCCACCAGAGACCGCTCACCGGATCCTGAACTTTCGCGACTGCCTCGGCGGCCTGCTTCAGTGTGAGAATCACTGCGTCGCGATCCTTGTGGCTGCGGGGGAGATAGTCGAGTGCGTCTACGGCGCCCATCATGTACCAGCCCATCGCGCGTCCCCAGAAGTTTTTCGAGAGTCCCGTTGCGGAATCGGCCCACTTCTGAGCTTTTACCGCGTCCCATCCGTGATACATGAGACCGGTGCGCGGGTCGCGCGTGTGGCGGCTGACCAGAAGGAACTGTTTCGCAACATCGTCGAATGCGTCCGGCTCACCGAACGTCTTCGCGTATTCGGCGTAGAACGGCCCGGCCATATAGAGGCCGTCGAGCCACATCTGCTGCGGATAGATCTGCTTGTGCCAGAATCCACCTTCCGATGTGCGCGGGTGGCGCGAGAGCTGCGCGCGAAGATGTCGTGCAGCGTTTCGATAGCGTGAATCTCCTGTGCGCTCGAGTAACGGAAAAAGCAGTCTGCCCTGGGCGATGTGGTCGAGGTTGAATTCCTCGGGCCTGTATCCGGTGATTGTGCCGTCCGGTTGAACGAACCGGTCCATGTTGCGCTTCACGTATGCGCGCATGGATGCGTCGTTGCGGGCTGTCGCGACTCGGTCAATGGCGAGGAGTACAACGCCGGCGATGTAATCCCAGCGTGGAGTCACGTCGGGATTGCGAGCCATTACCGCTTTGGAGAACCGTACCGACCAGGGCTCGCCCGCAGCAGCGGCCTGCGTTTGCGCGCCCGCAGCATTCGCGACGAGTGCCACGGCTGCCGCTGCAACAATCAGCCGGATGCTCATGTCACCAGCTGCCCATTCATGCGGGTATTCCTGATCACGATGCCGTCGACACGCTCGATGACGTTCCCCTTCGCGACATTGTCGAACGCGCAGTCAATGATCCTGACGTCGGAGATCGTTCCACGCTCGATGCCGCGCAGGTACAGTCCGTAATTGCTCTTACTGCTCGTGACGTTCTTCATCTCCACGTCGCGGACGACTGGAGTGAACGCTCCATTCGGGCCTTCCTCGTACATGTAGTCGATCTGGAGGACCGCGTCGGCAACCTGTCCGACGGTGACGTCGCGCATGTAGATGTGCTCGAGAGTCCCGCCTCGCGCAGCGTTGTTCTTGAATCGCAGCGCGCGATCCAGATTGGGACTGTCCATCCTGCACCGCTCCGCGAACACATTCCTCACGCCGCCCGAGATCTCGCTTCCGATCGTCACGCCGCCGTGGCCGTCCCGCATCTCGCATTCGCGGACGACGATGTTCTCGCTTGGAACGGCAATGCGCCGGCCATCGGCATTGCGGCCGCTCTTGATTGCGATGCAGTCGTCACCTGTATCGAAGTAGCACCGCTCGATCAGGACATCCGTGCAGGATTCGGGATTGCAGCCGTCGTTATTCGGGCCGTGAGTATCGATTCGGACTCCGCGCACCGTGACGTTGCGCGAGAGCACGGGATGAATCTCCCACATCGGGGAGTTGACGATCTTCACGTTCTCGATGAGGATGTTGCGCGACCGGTAGGGCTGGATGAACGAAGGTCGCAGGTATCCGCCTTCGCCAAAAATTCGTTGCGCTGCCGGAACGCCCTGTTCGGCCATCGTGAAGAGTTTCTGCCGTGCCTCGTTCTGCCGTGGCATTCCCGACTTCCAGCCGAACGGCTCGTTTCCCTTCCATGGCCACCAGTGCGTGTTGTCGGCCTGGCCGTCGAGTGTGCCCGAGCCCGTGACAGCAACGTTCTCGCAATCGAGAGCGTAGATGAGGGGCGAGTAGTTCATCACCTCGACGCCCTCGAAACGCGTCAGGACATGCGGGAGATATCTGGCAGGGTCGGTGGTGAACAGAAGTGTCGCATCTTCCGAGACGTGCAGGTTCACATTGCTCCGCAGATGAATCGGACCGGTCAGGAACCTGCCTGCCGGCACGACGACTCGGCCGCCACCAGAGCGGCTGCATTCAAGAACGGCCGCGTTGATCGCCGCAGTCGCATCTGTCGTTCCGCCAGTAATCGCACCGAACCGGGTAATCGTGAAATCGCGCGCACGAAATGCCGGCGGAACAATGCGCCTGAGAATTCCGGGGACGAGATCCCAGCCGGCGAGCTCATCGGCTCGCGACAGCCTTGTCGCGCAGGACGTCAGGAGCGCTGGAGCGACAAACAGGCCGCCTGCGCCGATCGACAGGTCTCGAATGAACTCACGACGCGTCGAGCGACGATTCATTTCTCGTGCACCTTCGACGTAGATGTTCGCTTTCGCGCCCACGCCTCGTATTGCTTCAAGGCAAGCACGGGCGCGTAGGTATACCAGCCGTAACCGGTGCGGCGGTCATTCAGCTGGTTCCAGTCGTAGAGCTTTATTCCGTTCCTGTCGCTGAAGAGCGGTCGGTCGGTCTCGATCTCGTACATCCGTGCCCAGATCGGCCCCGCACCCGGCGCATCACGGCGTCCTGTCGCGAAATCATAGGTATAGCCGAAGAGCTTGTGCGACTCGAGCCATGCAGCTGCACCTTCGATTGCCTGGACCATTCTCGGTGACGGATTCTTCTGCCTGATGAGAAACCGAACGAGGTTGGCACTTTCCTGCGCGGTAAGCGATGCGTGCTCGTAGCTTCGCGCGCTCGTCGGCTGAAGCGTGAGAGGATCATGCTGCTGACCCCACGCACCCGGCTTTCCATTCACAACCTGCTGAGCATCGAGCACGCACTCGATACCGCGGGCAACTGCGTTGCGCGCGAGACTCCGCTCTTCATCAGAAAGGAACGCGGGCTTTCCCGCGGCCGCCTGCTGAAGCGTAGTGAGGACATTGGTCGTTGCGTCATCGTTGAAAGTGACTGCGTCGTGATATCCACCGTCGAGAGGCCACACCTGCGGCCAGCATCCATTCGGAAACTGCGCCGTGAGCAGGTACCGGAATCCCCTGCGCCACGCGTCCTTGTACTCGCCCTGCGGCTGCGCGCTGTCGATGTTCGCGAGAAACTGCATCTGCTCGGTGGTGGAGCTGTTGTCGATCGTTGCAATCCACTGCCATTCGCTGCTCTCGGAAAACCAGCTTTGCCCGGGACCGCGAGCTCCCGCCCGGTAGTCGACATGCTTCGACCATCCGCCATTCGGCGCCTGGAATGACAGCAGATTCGTCGCCATGACACGTGCGCTGTCCGAGGCGAACCACGCTGGCGTCATCGCCGAAATGACTTCGAACGTTCTCGCGTATGGAGCGCGCGTCATTTCCTCGCGCTTCACCGCGTTCAGCTCCTTTGCCATGACTGCGGAATCCAGCGCGCGCTGAACACGCGATCGCTCCAGATAGGCAAGCCACGCACTCGAGTCGTGCGCGACTGCCCTGACACGCGCTTCGCTCAGCAGTGGCTCGCTTCGCTGCGCCGCCGCCCTCGAAGAAAGTACAGGAGATGCCGTTGCCAGCAGGGCAGCGGCCAGCCATCCGCATGTCATGTCTTCGCTATTTCCGCCAGCTCCACGCGCCGCAGATTCGGAACGAGCAGGTGGATGACGAGCAGTGCAGAGACATACGCGAGGCCGCATACGATGAAGATCGGAACATAGTTGTTCCCGTTTGCCTGGAGCACCGCACCCGTGACGCGCTGGAACAGCACGCCACCCATCGCACCGGCAAAACCGCCGATTCCGACTACCGTGCCTACCGCCTGGCGCGGGAACATGTCGCTCGCTGTCGTGAACAGGTTCGCCGACCACCACTGATGCGCAGCGGCCGCGAGCCCGACGATCAGAACCGCTGCCCACATTCCGGTCATCGCCGGAGCCATGGCCGTCGGCAAGATCAGCAGCGCAGCGATCAGCATCGTCATCTTGCGAGCTGCATTTATCGACCACCCGCGCTTGATGAAGGCCCCGGAGAGCCATCCACCTCCGACGGATCCGACGTCGGCAAGCAGGTAGATCACGATGAGAGGAGCCGCGACTTTAGCGAGCTTGATGTCGTACCGGGTGTCGAGAAACTTGGGAAGCCAGTAGAGATAGAACCACCAGATGGGATCAGTCATGAACTTGCCGATCGCAAACGCCCAAGTTTCACGCCGGCCGAGCAGTCGCTTCCACGTCGCCGTAGCCGGGGCGTCGACAGCATCGCTCTGGATATAGGCGAGCTCACTCTTCGAGACGCGCGGATGTTCGGCGGGCCGGCGATAGAGAGGAATCCAGAAGGCAAGCCATATGAAACCGAGCAACCCGGTGACGATGAACGCCATCCTCCAGCCGTACTGAAGTGCAATCCACGGCACCACGAGCGGCGTGATGATCGCACCAATGTTCGACCCGGCGTTGAAAATACCAGTTGCCAGTGCGCGCTCCCTCGCGGGAAACCACTCCGCAACTGTCTTGATCGACGCCGGAAAATTTCCCGACTCGCCGATGCCGAGTGCAAACCGCGCAATGCTGAATCCGGCGACGGAGCGAGCGAGTGAATGCGCCATCGCCGACAGGCTCCATACAATCACCGAAAGCGAGAAGCCGAGGCGGGTGCCGATCCTGTCCATCAGGCGGCCGGCGCCGAGGTATCCCATCGCATACGCGAGCGTAAACCACGAGACGATCGCGCCGTACTGTGATTCGTTCCATCCGATCTCCGTCTGTAGCGTCGGCGCGAGAATGCCGAGCACCTGACGGTCGATGTAGTTGATGGTGGTGGCGAAGAAGAGGAGCGCGCAGATCACCCATCGATAGCGCCCAACTCGCCCCGCCGGGGCGGGCTCCGGTGTCACACGATCAGCGTTGGACACGTCCGCTCGCCTCCCCTTTCATGAGTGCCTCGACCTCGGCGACGCTCACCCGGTTGAAATCGCCCTGGATCGAATGCTTGAGACATGATGCAGCAGTCGCGAACTCGAGCGCCTGCTGGTCGCCGTCGTATGTGGTGAGTCCGTAGATCAAGCCTGCGGCGAAGGAATCACCGGCTCCGACTCGATCGACGATGTCGGTGATCTCGTAGCTCCTGCTCTCGAGAAGCTCCCGCCCGTTGAACAGCACGGCCGACCATCCGTTATAGTCCGCGCTGTGGCTTTCCCGCAGAGTGATCACCTGCTTCTCGAGATTTGGAAACGCGTCGAACACCGACTCGGCGATTCGGCGATAGCGGCCGACATCCAGCTGCCCCGAGTGCACGTCAACGCCCGAGGCGATTCCAAGCGCCTTCTCGCAATCTTCTTCATTCGCGATGCCGACATTGACGTGCTTCACAATCTCACGCATCACCTGCGGAGCCTTCTTTCCGTACTTCCAGAGATTCTTGCGATAGTTGTAGTCGCACGAGACGGTGACGCCAAGCGAGCGCGCTGCGGTTGCAGCTTCGATCGTCAGATCAGCGGCAGCCTGGCTGATTGCGGGCGTCACTCCGCTCACGTGAAACCATGTCGCGCCTTCGAAGATCGCATTCCAGTCGAAGTCGCCAGGCTTGGCGCTGGCGATGGAAGAGCCGCTCCTGTCGTATGTCACGCGCGACGGGCGCTGGTTCGCGCCCGATTCGAGGAAGTAGATGCCGATGCGGTCTCCAGCTCGACGGACGAAACCGGTATCGACTCCAAATCCCCGTACCGACTGGACAGCGGAATCACCGAGCGGATTCGAGGGCAGCGCCGTAACGAATGAAACCGGAATTCCGTACTGCGCGAGCGATACGGCGACGTTGGCCTCGGCACCTCCGAACGTCGCCTCGAGCAAAGGGGATTGCATCAGCCTTT
The DNA here is from genome assembly GCA_036398255.1 of Gemmatimonadaceae bacterium. Lineage (GTDB taxonomy): Bacteria > Gemmatimonadota > Gemmatimonadetes > Gemmatimonadales > Gemmatimonadaceae > UBA4720. The sequence goes on from DASWQD010000432.1 coordinate 12,208, forward strand.
CGAAGCCCGGCGACTTCAGGCGCAGCATCACTTCGCCGAACGTCACGACTTTCGTCACTTGTGGTCAGCTCCGCTTGTTGTTTGAACCGCAGTTACCGCGTTCCGGACTTCGCCGGTAATTCGCTCGAAGTCGCCGCTCGCAATCCACTCCGAGGGCGCCATCCAGCTGCCACCGCATGCGACGACATTCGGGAATGCGAGGTATGACGCGACGTTCTTGATGCTCACACCGCCTGTCGGCATGAACTCGATCGATCCATACGGAGCAGATATCGCCTTGAGATACTGGACACCCCCAAGCGGCTCCGCCGGGAAGAATTTCAGAACCCTGAGCCCCTTCGACAACGCGGCTTCGATCTCGCTCGGTGTAGCGATGCCGGGAAAAACGGGAAGGTCGTTCTCGAGACAGTAGTCCACGACCGACGGATTGAAGCCCGGAGCGACAATGAATCTTGCGCCAGCGTCACGGGCCTCCTTTGCCTGCGCGGGTGTCAGGACGGTGCCCGCTCCAGCCAGCACGTCGGGACACTCTCCCGTCAAGCGCGCCAAAGCTTCGCGAGCGCCCGCAGTTCGAAACGTGACTTCCGCGCATGGAAGGCCACCTTCAGCGAGGGCTCGTCCGAGGGCGGGTGCCTTGCCGGCATCGTCGATGACGATGACAGGAACGAGGCGATGCCTGCGAAGCGAAGCGACGATGTCTTCGCTCAATGCGTGCTCCTTGCCACTGCGCCTTCGGTGTGGACAGGGGTTCTGAAGAGAAGCTGAGTGAGAGCCGGGCGCACGCCTATCTCGGTCATTCTCGTGAGATGGGCGGCAACTGAATCCTCGAAGTGGGGGATTGTGCGCAGGTCAGCTCCCCAGAGATCCTCACCGCCACAAGCTTCGCCGGCAACTGCGGCCGGCGCATCGTCACCGGCGTTCTGCCAGAAATCCCGCACTTTCGCAGCGAGCTCGTCGACTGGAATCGGCAGCCCTGCAGCCTTTCGCTCCGCCTGGAGATCGCCGCGAAGAAAGAGAAGGAACGCAGCGAAGCCGAAGGCGATCAACTCGGGCACGCGGCCTTCCTTCGACGCGAAATCGAGGATGGAGGGGATTACGCGCACTCTCATCTTCGTCGTGCCGTGCAGCGTTATATCGAAGAGCGAATGGTCGAGATATGGATTTGCGAACCGCTCGACGACTTCACGCGCGAAGCTTCCGGCGTTCGGTGCGTCGAGTGCAGCAACCAGCTCGTCATACATCGTGCGGCGAAGGTAGGCTCCGACGAGGTCATCGGCCATTGCCTCGCTCACAGTCCTGGCCCCGCATTGCAGCGCGACAGGAGCAAGAAGTGTGTGAGCTCCGTTCAGGAGTCTCACCTTTCGCAGCCGATACGGCTCGATGTCCCCTGTCAGAATGATTCCAGGATCTGCGTCGGCAAACCGAAGGCTCCCGCGACTTTCCGCCGGGCACTCGATTGCAAAGAGTCGATATGGCTCGCAGATGGTGAGCAGCTCATCGCTATATCCGATGAGCTGCTCGAGCTCTTCGCGCCGCTCGGCCGATGGCGTGCCGGGAACGATGCGATCCACGAGCGTATTGCAGAAAATCACGCGCGACGCGAGCCACCGCTGGAACTGAGGCCCAAGATTCCATCGCTCGGCCAGCTCGGCGACGATGCTCCTGAGCTTGTCGCCATTCCTCTCGATCAGCTCACACGGGATTACGTCGAGTCCAGACTCCGCCGAATAGCCGAAGGTGCGCGCCCGCTCGTAGAGAAATGCCGTCAGCTTTCCGGGGAACGAGCGAGGCGGTTCGCCGAGATCGTCGTCGGGATCGAGCGCGATTCCGACCTCTGTAGTATTCGAGAATACGAGCGCAATGTCGGGATTGCGTGCCAGCTCGAGAACGTCCTTCCAGTCCGAGCTCGCGCTCAGCGCACGACTCAATGACGAGATCAACCTGAACTCGCGAACTGGGCGGCCGTTTTCCAGACCTTCGGTGACGAGCGTATAGAGACCCTGCTGTGAGTTGACTACGTCGTCGCGCCCGCTTCCCGTTGACCCGATTGCGACAATGCGCCCGTCAAACGATCCGCTGCGGTTGGCGGAGTCGATGAAGTACTCGATGAAGCCGCGGAGGAACGCTCCCGTTCCGAATTGAACGGCACGCTCCGGCAGCTCGAGCAATGATGGCGCCGGGATAGACACTGCTCCCGACCTCGGCGCGGCGGAAGCGATGATTGCCCGGTCGAGTGGCCGCCGCTGCATCTAAAGAGTGACTCCTTCCTTCCAGATTGCGATCTCGCGGTAGTCGTGCTCTTCGTTTCGCGCGAGACGGCGTCCAGATGCCACATCGAGAATCATCTCCATCAGGTCGTCGGCGAGTGAATCGAGCGTCGCTTCACCGTCGAGAACGCTGCCCGCGTCGAAGTCGATCCAGTGAGGCTTCTTCGCGGCTATCTCGCTGTTGGAGGAGATCTTGATGGTCGGAACCGGAAATCCGAGAGGAGTGCCGCGGCCCGTCGTGAAGAGAAGCAGCGTCGCGCCGCTCACAGTCATTGCCGTCGAGGAGACACCGTCATTGCCCGGAGATTCGAGGAGCGACAGTCCGCCGAGTGACGCCGGCTCTCCATAGCGCAAGACGCCGCGGACTGGAGCGCGTCCGCCCTTCTGGATCGCGCCGAGTGATTTTTCCTCGAGCGTGGTCAGGCCGCCGGCCTTGTTGCCGGGCGATGGGTTCTCGTAGATCGGCTGGCCGTGCCGCGTGAAATAATTCTTGAAGTCGTCGATCATCGATACGATGCCGCGGAAAACGGATTCATCCGTCGCGCGATCCATCAACACCTGCTCGGCGCCGAACATCTCGGGCACTTCGGTGAGAATCACTCCGCCGCCCATAGAGCTCAGCCGGTCGGCAATCTTTCCAACAAGCGGATTGGCAGTGATGCCGCTGAATCCATCCGAGCCGCCGCACTTGTGACCGATGAGGAGCTCCGATGCGGAAACAGTCTCGCGGCGATCATTCGACATTCGCTCCACGAGCTTCCCGACACCGGCTCCGCCTTCGGCGATCTCGTCCATCACGTCCTGCGTGTTGAACACCGTGAGGCGCGACTGATCGACCTCTCCGGCAACCTTCAACAGCGATTCGATCTGGTTGTTCTCGCATCCAAGTCCGAGAAGCAGAACGCCGCCCGCGTTGGGATGACGCATGAGCCCGCCAAGGACGCGCTGAGTATTCTTCAGGTCGTCGCCGAGCTGACTGCAGCCGTACGGATGCGAGAAGGCGTGCACGCCATCCACCTTGCCCACGAAACGCTCGCCGGCAAGCTTCGCAATTCGCTCGGCCGCGTGGTTCACGCAACCGACAGTGTTGAGGACCCAGATCTCGTTGCGAGTGCCGACTCGCCCATTCTCGCGCCGATACCCTTCGAAGGTCGGGACTGAGATCTTTTCGCTGTTTTCCGTGCGTTGTGGATTCCACCGATATTCGACGCTGCCCGACAGCGCGGTCGCGAGGTTGTGCGAGTGAACCCATTCGCCTGGCTCGATTGCCGCTGTAGCGCGCCCAATCGGGAAGCCGTACTTGAAGACAGGATCGCCTGCGGCTATGCGAACGAGTGCGATCTTGTGCCCGGCGGGAACTTCGCCGAGCGCCTCGCATGAATTGCCGAGCGTGAAGTGATCGCCGGCTGCGAGTGCATCGACGGCAACAGCGACGTTATCGGCCGGATGGATGCGGACTACGCGGTGTTTTCCCGCGGATGGTGTTCTCTTCTCACGCTCCACTCCAACCGTCATCCCACGGGCTCCCCGGCAAGCGCTTTGTCGAGCGGCATGCTGCCGATCTTGTACGTCTCGCGGACCAGATCGTAGGCCAGCGCCCGGCCCATCTCTCTCGCGTCGGGCAGGTCGATCATGTGCCGCGCGACGAGCCGGCCGAGCCAGTTGGCGTCCACGCGACGCGAAAGATCGTGTCGTGCTGGTATCGAGCAGAACGCCCGTGTGTCGTCGTTGAAGCCAGCCGTGTTGTAGATGCCGGCGGTCTCTGTCACCGATGAGCGGAAGCGCGTCATGCCTTCGATCGAATCGTGAAACCACCAGGGCGGCCCGAGCCTGAGCGCGGGATAATGGCCGGCCAGAGGTGCGAGCTCGCGCGCGTATGTCGATTCATCGAGGGTAAACAGCACGAGTGTCAGCCGGCTGTCGTTGCCGTAGGCTTCGAGCAGGTTTCGGAGATTTCGGGTGTATTCCGTGGCAAGAGGAATATCCGCGCCTTTGTCCTTTCCAAAGCGCTCGAAGATCACGCTGTTGTGATCGCGGAAGGCGCCTGGATGCAGCTGCATCACCATTCCGTCTTCGACCGACATCCGCGCCGATTCCATCAGCATGTGAGCCTCGAATCGGCGCTGGTCCTCGACGCTTGCCGATCCGGAAAGTGCAGCAGCGAAGAGCTTTCGTGCCTGGGCGTCAGGGAGACGTTCGGTATACGGCTCGACTACCGCGTGGTCGGTGGCGGTTGCACCGAGCGACCGGAAGTGAGTCCGGCGGTCTTCGAGCGCGCGAATGAAGGAGTCGTATCCGTCGATGTCGATCCCGGAGATGTCGGCGAGCGTGGCTATCTCGTTCTTCCATTCGGGCGCTGCAATCCGGTAGACGGCGTCGGGCCGGAATGTCGGCACCACGCGTCCGTCCCAATCGGAATCCTGTATCGCGATGTGCTCCGACAGTGGGTCGGTTGCCGCGTCGGTTGTCGCGAGCAATTCGATATTGAACCGCTCGAAAAGGCTTCGTGGTCGGAACTCCGGCGTGCGCAGGCACTCGAGAATCTGGTCATAGATGTCGAGTGCCGTGCCTGCGTCGAGCTTCTCGCGAACTCCGAACAGGTCGTACAGCTCATGATCGAGCCAGGCGCCTGTTGGTGTGCCCCGGAAGAGGTGCCAGTTCGCGCCGAATATCTGCCACACTTCACGGGGGTCGGTGCGGCTGGCTTTCCCATCGCGGCGGGGAATCCCCAGGGTATCGAGGGAGATCCCCTGGGAATACAGCATCCTGAAGATGTAGTGGTCGGGCACGATGAGGAGCGCTGTAGGCTCGGGGAACTGCTCGTTCCGGGAGAGGAGAGCCGGGTCTACGTGCCCGTGCGGGCAGATGAGCGGCAGCGACCGGGTTTCCTCATAGACCGCACGCGCGGCCCGCCGCACCGCGGGATCGGAGTCGAAAAACCGATCCTCGCTCAGCTCGAGCTTCTGCGGTCCCGCTTTCCTGGAGGTGCTGTTCGAGAGAGTCACTCAGGTATTCGGCAGTAATCTGGTAATTTGCTCGCAATCCGAACAAATTAATTCTGGAGCTTGGTGCACCGGTCCCGCAATACCCTTAAGCCGCTCTATATATAGTAGCGGACCGAAGGGTGGACTCGGCCGGTCATTTCTGGCGCAAATCCCGGGCGAGCCCTTGAGACGAATAGATACGAAGCGGTTTGTCCGCGCGACCCGATCCACATCGCGTGACATCAACAGGCGGATCATCCTCAATCTCGTCAGGGAGAACGAGCCGATTTCCCGGGCGGAGCTCGCGCGCCGGATGGGGATCGGGCGAGGGATGATCACCTCCCTCGTGACCGAGCTCATCGAATCGGGGGAGATCTACTCCGGTTCCACCGTTGCCGCTCCGCGCGGCCGCCGTCCGGAGATGCTCTTCGTTCGCACGCGAGACCGCCTCGTCGTCGCAATCGACGTCAGGCTCTCGCAGACCTACCTGCGGCTGAGCGATTTCGGCGGACGGCCCAGATCGTTCCAATCATTCGAGACACTGGCTGATCCCGTCGATCTCACGAAGGCACTTGCCCAGCGAATCGGCGCGATGCTCGACGAAGGTGACGTGCGGGACTTATGCGAGGGGATCGGACTCGTGGTTCCGGGAATGGTCGACCACGAGAGGGGTCGTGTGCTGCGCGCGCCGCAGCTCGGATGGCGCGATGTGGACATTCGCGACTCGCTTGCGGAAGCCACGGGGTTGCCTGTAACGATAGACAACGCACCAATCGCCTGCGCGCTCGCCCGGATGTGGCTCAGCGAGCCGGACGCAAAGGCTCCCCAGAATTTCGTCTACGTGACGGTTTCCGACGGAGTCGGAACCGCAATCGTGTCGCGCGGCGAGGTTCTGCGCGGAGCGAGCAATACTGCAGGCGAGTTCGGGCATCTCGCGCTGTATCCGTCGGGTCCGGAATGTCTGTGCGGAGCTCGGGGATGTCTGGAAGCGTACACATCCAATCTTGCCACCCTGGCGCGGTACACGGGCGAGGACTTTTCGCCGGAGGCGGCACGGCGACTCGGCCGGTCAGCAAGCCTTACGATCGGCGACGTGATCGCCCGGTGGAAAGGCGGCGAAGAGCGAGCCGCAAAAGCACTCGAGGAAACGGCACGCCACCTGGGGGAGGGAATTTCGGCCATCGTGACCTCAGTGAATCCCGAAGTCGTCTTCGTCGGCGGCGAGATCACCGAGGCGTGGGAGCTTTTCGCGCCCGAGATTGCTTCGGCAATCGAGCGCCGC
>DASWQD010000433.1:0-4771 GCA_036398255.1 Gemmatimonadaceae bacterium
GCGGCCGCTGCAGCGAGGACACCCTGTTCCGGAAACCGCGGCCACTTGATGAACGTGACAAGCCCGGCAGCGGCGATGGGTATCGCGCGCCAGTCGCGAAATGTCCTGATGGAAAAAACGATCACCGCTCCCATCAGCGCCCCGATGGCTGCAGCCGTCACCCCGGCGACGAACGTGCGGACGCGCTCACTCCGCAGCATGCGGGAGAACTGCGGCGCGATAATCACCACAATCGCAAACGCCGGAAGGAAAACTCCAGCCGCTGCCGCCGAGGCGCCGGCAATTCCGGCGACAATGAATCCGATGAATGCAACGATGATCACCACCGGCCCCGGAGTCAGAAACGAGAGGGCGATTGCATCCATGAATTGCGCTTCCGTAAGCCAGTGCCGCTGCTCCACCACTCCACCGTGAAGAAAGGGCACGATGGCGAGGCCGCTTCCGAAGACGACGAGGCCGGCTGTCGCGAAGAAGAGAAACAATGCGGCGAGCATGGGAGCCGCTGGTATTCCCGCCACCGACAGTATCGCAAACGATGGCGCGACAATGGATCGGGCCGTCGCGTTCTCGACACGATACGGGCCGCCCCGAAGCATCATCAACGCCGCTCCCGAGAGCGCTACGAGCGCCGCCGACTCCGCTCGCGTGATCACCGTGGCAAGAGCGTTGATCATCGCAATCACCCAGAGCGCGGAGTCGCCGCCGAGTGTCGTGCGCCAGAGCCTTGTCGCAGAGCGGCCGATGATAACTATGACGGCCGCGCCTACTCCTGAAAACATCGCGACGAGCCATGGGATTCCATCGGCGCGCTGGTACAACGCGGCGAACACGATGACGATCAGGAATGACGGCGCGATGAAAGCGAAACCGGACGCAGCCGCACCCTTCACTCCTCCCCAGACCCACCCGATGTACATCGCCATCTGAGCAGCGAGCGGACCCGGAGCCAGCTGCGAGAGAGCCAGCCCGTTGGAGAAATCTTCCTCGCTGATCCACCGGCGTTCTTCAACGAGATCCCGCCGCATTCTTGCGACGAGTGCGATCGGGCCGCCAAACCCTGTCGCCCCCAGGCGCAGGAAATACAGAAATCCCTGCGCGCGGTTCATCACGCCGATCGCCGAAAGCGATCGTACAGCGCATCGAACAGCGGGAAGGCGGCGGCCAGTCGAGCGTCATCGTCAGCCGTTGCATTGGCGATACCGGTGAGGACCGCCTCGATTCCCGGCGCCTCGCTGCGCGAATATTTGTCGTCCTTCAGGTCGATGTCGTGCACGACCTCCGCAATTGCGTCGAGACCGGAGTCGTGCAGATTGAACCGCCCGACCAGGACCTCGAACGTGCACATGTCGCCGTCGTGCGTGTGCTCCGCGGGCATCATGTCGAAGCGAATCTCGCCAGGCGCTCCAGAATACCGCGCGACACTGACGAACTTGAAAGTCGCCTCGCGGTCGATGAATCGGCGAATGAGCCACGCGCTCGCCATCCGATCGACAAATACTCCCGCGCGAGTCACCCACGTGCGGGCAGAGGGGTGAGCTTCGCCAGATGCATTTTCGCCGGACTCGCCAGCCGCGTTTTGAGTTGAAGGCAGGGATTTCCGTTGAAGCAGCTCGTGAAACCGCCTTATCTCCTCTTCAGCACTTGACCGGCCGTCGGCGCCAAAGAAATCGAGCCGAGTCACCTGATCGAGCTGGCGCTGAATGCGCGCATATGTGTTCTGCACGCCCTCACGCCAATCGGAATCGGAAGAATTCGATCCACTTTCCGCAGCACGAAGGTCCGCCGCAGCCGATTCGCGGATCGAGCGGTACGCCTCGTTCCGATCTGCCTTGAATCGCGCGATGATTTCTTCGTCGGAGACGCCGGCGATGAATTCAGACCGGCAGACGAGGACCTCTCCTCCATCCCGCTGGGTCTCGAGCGCGAGCCACTGAAAATCCTCGTCCGTATCGGAGCGGTCAGGCAGGACGTAGACGGAGTTCTTGATCGCAAGAGCACCGATGCGGTCCAGCCGGCGCTTCACCTTTACGCGGAGGTAGTCCGGCTTCGGGGGAAGACGGTGAACAAACAGAAGCCAGCTTACGGCCTTTGCCTGAGATTGATTCACTTGTGACATATGATATATCACAAGTGTATCATCTAGCCTGTTCTATGGCAACTGCCTATTGAATGGCGAGCGTGTAAGGGCCGGTCTGTGACGTGACACCGCTTCGCGCGATGATTCTGTAGTAGCCGCTGGCCGCTGCGGTGTGGCTCAGCTCCGAATCTTTTGTCGTGCCGTCCCTGTTGTCGTTGGACGCGACGACAGGCCCATTGAGCTGAACCAGGTCGTCGACCTGCACCAGCTCCAGGAACGCGTCTACCTGGATGGATGTCATGCTCACTTTTATCGGCTGGCCGGCGCGAAGGAAAATCAGGTAGGCATCGGCATAGATGGGAGCAGCGGGCGGAGTACTCCGCAGGCAGTCAGACGGGTCGATGCTCTGCGTCGTGGTCACGTTCTTCACGACGAAAACCCGCTCGCAGCCTGTCACGGTCGTCGCCGCCGTGGCTGACGAAATAGTGTAATCGCCAGTGACTCGCGCGTCGAACGAGCTCGCTCCGAGGACATACGACCCTGCAGGAAGCAGTGCCTTGATCGCTGAGTTCGTCGATGTAGCGCTTTCGTCGTCGTTTTCCCCGATGACAGCGAGCTCCGAAGTCGCCAGGAACAGGTACGTGTCGAACGAGGCCGACTGCCGAAAGAGGTATGCGGTCGCCTGGCCGAGCGTGGCCGAGAAGAAATCGACGTACGTGACAAAGGTGCCATCGACGAGCTGACAGTCGCTCGCGGCGAGAGAACCGGATGTCGTTGTGCCGATTGAATGACCGGTTCGCACGTCGCACGCGGTTGGCGGTGGCGGTGGCGGTGGCGGTGGGGGCGGCGGAGCGGCAGTTCCTGTCGCCGTAAACACGACCGGATTGAGCGAACCAGCGGAAGCGGTCAACGTATTCGGTCCGGCACTGGGACCGAGGCTCCATGAGCCGACGGTGGCAATTCCCGACGCGTCGGTTGCGACCGCTCCGCCGCTGACCGAACCGCCGCCACTGGTGACGACGAAGTTCACGGTCACACCAGCCATCGCGTTCGCGTTCTGGTCCGTGACGAGAACCGACGGCGCCGGAGAGACTGCGCTGCTTACGGGACCCGTAAGCGTCGTGGTGGTGGTTGCGACGATCGCAGTCGGAACGGGCGGCTCGACGGTGTTCCCGCCGTCGCAGGCGACGCACGCCAGCACGAGTGCTGCCGCGGCCGATCTGAGCGCGATCAGAGCCGACTTTACTACGTAACCCACGTCAGATCCAATGTCTGCAGCTACTGAATACAGCGTCTGATCAGCAACTTCCTGTCGGCAGGAAGCAAAACCGCGGAGTCTTGCGGGCTCCCGTTTTTTTGATCGCTTCGGCCGGCGCGGACGGTATCGCAACGGGCTCACTGAAGGCTGACCAGCCTGCCTGTCCATACCGATTGTAGTACCGAACGCGCCCTTTCACGCTCGAACCGCCTGCGAATGTGATGAATGGAGTTTCCCTTGCCCCGGAAACGGGCACCATCTCTGTCTTGCCGTAGACGAAGGAGTCTGACCCGGGAGCCTTCACCCAGAACTCGGTCTCCGCTGCCCAGGCTGAGGTCGTGTTAGTCCATTTCAGCATTGCACGTCCATCGGCCGAATTTACGGTTGCGACGTCAGCTGGTATATCAGTCAGCGGGTTCGCGTAAGTTTGTCCTTCGGGAGTCAGTGTACCATCGGAATTCATTAGATAGTGATGCTCCCCAGCCCACGACTCGTGGCTCCAGTAGACCGCCGCGTTGATTCTCGAGTCGTTCAGGATGCGCCCCATCGCCTGCTTGAGGTGCTCCTGATACGCCTCCGCGGGCTCCCGCCACGCCAACAGGCCCCATGCACCCAGCACCATATTCGCGCCGTGGGCAACGGACCAGGCGGCTTCCTTGTCTATCCTCGCCCACCAATGGTCCAGATCTCCAAGAGGTGACCGCAAACCGAAATCGTGGAACCGCCACTCATGGACCAGCGGAGCCACTCCGTACCGCTGTACATATGCGTTGTAAAACTGTTCGGCGTAGCCGATCGAGTGCTTTTCCGACCAGCATGGAGCAGGCACATCATCCGGAAGCGGGCAGCACTTGTAATTCGGCTCTGCAAAGCCGGATGGTGAGACCCTCGCGGTCGGATCCGCATTGCGAATCCCGGCGACGAAGTCATGATAGATAACCGCGTAGTCGGAGGGCTTCATGCACTCCTGGTCGGGCTCATCGCCCACTATGTAAAGCCGGCCGGGATTTGCGCGCGCGAAATGGATGACGTTGTCATTCACGTACCACGCCCACTGCCGCTCCTGTCGCGCGTCGAGTGCGAATGTCTGGGTCTGGATCGGACTCGAGCTGTGACTCTGCGACCACGCTACAAAGAACTGGTTGAGCGAGGCGGCCCGATTCGGGGCGACACGAAAGAGCTCGGGTCCCGCGGGCTCCTGATCGGCGCACGCGGACAAAAGAACGCATACAAGTGCTGCGGGAATCATCGCAGATCGCCGTTGCGGGCGCAGTAACTTCAGGTGATGCATGGCAATTGTCTGGGTGTGCTCTATAGAGACGACCCAACGTCGCTATAGTTGCTGGCGTTCGACACGAATCCGACCAACCTAAGGCGGAATTCCGATCTCACAAGCCTGAATTGCGACGCCTGCTCGTGCGCCGGTCAGGGTGAAC
>DASWQD010000434.1:0-1562 GCA_036398255.1 Gemmatimonadaceae bacterium
GGCGTCCTCTGCCTTGGTCTTGGCGAGCTTCAACGCTTTTTCCTGCTCTTTACGTTCGGTGACGTCGCGAATCGACACAGCGACATGTCTTCCTTCCGATCCGCGAGCGGGCAGCGGGCTCAGCCCGATCTCGATGGGAAACTCGGAGCCATCCTTGCGCAGACCACGAAGCTCGCGATCGGGACCCATCTCACGGGCAACCGGCGAACGATGAAACGTCTCACGCATTGTCGCATGTCCCGGGCGCACGTCCAGCGGAACGAGTACCTCCACTGGCTGCCCGATGAGATCGATACTCGGATGGCCGAACAGCTGTTCGCATCGCGCGTTGGCGAGTCGAATCACGCCCGTGGCATCGACCACCATCAACCCGTCCGGAGCGAGCTCCAGCACGCTGCGAAAGAATCGCTCCGTTTCACGCAGTTCCTTCTGCGAGTGCGTCAGCTCGTCGGTCTGCTCTGCGAGCTTGCGGGCCTGTTCCTGCGTCTGACCGAGCAGCTCGTGCGTGCGCAGGTTCCGCTGCAGGACTTCCAGGCTCATCGCCACCAGAGGCATCAATTCGGCGAGCAGCGCGTTCTCACGGGCGTCGAACGGATGAAACGTGGCTGTTTCGACGACGCCCAACAAGGCGTTCTTGGACAAGAGCGGCGACGCCAGGACGTGCACGGGCGCGGCCGACCCGAGGCCCGACACGATGCGGAGATAGTCTGAAGGAAGACTGGTGAGCGTGAGGGGTTTCCGCTCCCGAGCACACTGGCCAACCAGTCCTTCACCCAAGCCGAACGCGGCAGCGGAGTGCACCTCCGAAGAGAGGCCGTAGCTGCCGGTTCTCCGGAGCTGACCCGTTTCTTCTTCGAACACGTAGAACCCCGCAACGCCGCCGCGCAGCAATGGGACGAGACCCGATAGACAACGGTCGGCGAACTCCTCCAACGAGCTGGCGCCCTGGAGCTCCCCGATCAGTGCGGAGGCGCTGGATTTGACCCAGCGCTGCCCGTCCATCGCCGCAGCGCCCTGCTTGAGCACCTCGATCGATCGCGCCAGGCCGCCAGTCTCGTCTGCCCCCTCGGTAAACGGAACCGACCGCGAGTAATCCCCGGCGGCGACCGTCCTCACGGACCGCTCGAGGGCCTGAATCGGGTACACGATGCGCCGGAAGGCCAAGAAGCCGAGCAGGCCGGTAAGCAGCACCGCCGCCGCCTCGGCGGCGAGCAGTTGCCGTCGCGTCTGGTCCGTCGCAGCGCTGACGAGGTTGGACTCCCCGGCGAATCGGCCAGACTCGTCGATCTTCGACAGTTGAATCCGGACAAGAATGCCAAACGCCAGCAGTGCCACCAGCGGCACCGCCAGCAGCACCAACAGTCGTCGGCCAATTGTCATGGCTGTCTCCTGCTTGGCGCGCCGACGCGCCTTGCACTAGGAATCATTCTCTCCCATGAGGATCTCCAGCGGACTGCAACCTGCGTCGCGCGACCGACCAAGATTCCGTGCGACAGTTGCGCTCTCGTCAACTTCGTTCTGGGCTCGCTCGTGACGCTCGGACCACGCTTCACGTTCATGGC
>DASWQD010000435.1:0-6294 GCA_036398255.1 Gemmatimonadaceae bacterium
CAGCTGCTCTCGCTACTGCATGCGGAAGATCTTGCGCGCGGCCTCGCATGCGCTGCCGAGACCGAGGGCCGCGGGCTGTATTACATGACGGATGGGATGGTGCACACGTGGGAGTCGGTGATGCAGCACATCGCGCGCGCAGTTGGGACTACTCCGCGCGTGATCCCGATCGCTCCCGGTATTGCGAGCTTCGTATCGCGTCTCGACATGCTGCGCGCATCGATCTTCGGAGCGAAGCCGTTGCTGACCCCGGATAGAGTGACTGAGCTGACGCAGGCGAGCTGGACGTGCGACGACACGCGTGCGCGGCTCGATATCGATTACGAATCCGAGATTGCTCTGCCGGAGGGCATCAAGAGCACCGCCGCATGGTATAGGGAGCAGGGGTGGCTTTAAGCATCTCTGGTATTCCGGCGCGTCGCCAGCACAAGTAGCAATCCAATGGCAATCCAGACCAGCTCACGAATCCTCGAGATGACCGCAGCCGCCACGCCGAGCCGAGCCGGCAGCCCGAGCGCTGCAAAGATCACGTAAAGTCCTCCTTCCTTCGATCCGACGTTGAACGGCATGAAGAAGAAAAGGTTCACGATCAGCGATGAGAATCCACCGATCAGGAACGCTGTGCCGAACGTCACCGGATGTCCGACTCCGCGCGCGATGATGTAGAACTCGAGCATCGAGAATACGCGTGCTACATATTCGGCGAAGAGGGCCCCGTAGTACCGGGCGGGGCTTGACCGGTGAAACGCGATCAGCTGGCGGTCGATCTCGACGAGCGCGGCTCTTCGCGGCTCCAGCTTGAGCGCGAAACCCTTCAGGATCGGAATCCTTGCCGCGATGTCGAAAAGCCTCTCGATGACTCCCTCTCGATGCACAGCGAGGAGAAGTGCTCCAAGCGCGAGGAGAACGGCGGCCATCAACAGCAGGATCGGAGTGGCGATGGTGCCGGCCGGCAGCAGAAGAAACGCCAGCAGAACGCCCGTGAGAAAGACGAGCAGGTGCGCCTGCATGTGCACGAGCCGGTAGTTGAGAACCGATGCGGTTCCGTTGCGCGTTCCCATCCATTGAGATGCCGCCACGATCTTGAACGGCTCCCCTCCGATACTGGCAAAGGGCGTGAGGTAGTTGATCGCGAACGCAGCGACGTTCACTGTCCACGCACGGCCAAACGGCAGGCGGGGCGGCTCGATCATCGTCAGCTTCCACGCGATCGTGTTGAGCACATAGACTCCGCCGTACACGGCGACGATCCCCGGCACCGCCCAGCCGGCATCGCGCACGTCGATCAGGAGCTGCCGCGGATCGGCGCGCAGGATGAGAACCGTGAGCGCGATTGCGCCGGCCGCGAAGAACAGCAGCTGCGCCTTGCGGCTCACGCCACGCGACTCCCGCGACTCTATCGTTTCACCCATGCGCATACTATAATCGCCCGTCCTCAAACTTTCGTCATGATCAACAGAGCATCGGCACTCTCTCTCTTCCTCATCTCGAGCGTGGCGGCAGGCTGCGCGTCCCCGGCTCGCACAGCGTCGACGTCACCGTCACCTGCCGCGGCATCATCCTCCGGAATCGCTGCAAAGACAGCCGGCCTCGAGAAGAAGGATGGATTCATCCCGATCTATCTCGACAACAAGACCGGCAAGATAATGCTGGAGATTCCGCGAGACTCGATGAGGGTGTTGATGTTCACCGGTCTCGCGACAGGACTCGGGTCGAACCCGATCGGGCTCGATCGCGGTGCGGGATACGACAACTACATCGCGCGGTTCGATCGCGACGGCGAGCGCATGCTCGTGGTGTTCGAGAACTGGAACTACCGCACGTCAGCGACTGACAATCCCGCGCACGTGCGAACCATCGCCGAGTCGTTCCCGCCGAGCACGCCTGGATCGCTGCCGATTGTGGCGCAGGAGGGCTCGCGGACTCTCGTCGACGCGACGGACTTCTTCATGCGCGACTGGAATGACGTGAGCGGCACTCTCACTCAGAGCAACGAGGGGAGCTATGCGGTGGCGCGCGACCGGTCCAGCATCTATCGCCCGTACACGAGAGCGTTTCCGGAGAACACCGAGATCGACGTGGCGCTTACGTTCGCGACTACGGCACGTCCGGGACAGACGGTCGCATCCATCGTTCCCGAAGGCAGGTCGTTCACGCTGCGCCAGCACGTCTCGCTGCTCAAGCTGCCGGACGATGGCTTCAGGCCGAGAGTGCTCGATCCGCGAATGGGATTTTTCGGCATCACGTTCAAGGATTACGCGCAACCGATTCAGAATCCGCTCGAGGTGCGATGGATCGCGCGACATCGGCTGGAGCGCGTGAATCCGGCCGACCCCAACAGTCCGATCAAGAACCCAATTGTGTACTACATCGATCGCGGAATTCCCGAGCCTGTCCGCTCGGCGACGCGAGAAGGTGCGAGGTGGTGGACGGAGGCTTTCGATCGAGCCGGCCTCAGGGGAGCGTTCAGGGTCGAGGACCTTCCCGAAGGAGTCGATCCGATGGACGCGCGATACAACGTTGTGCAGTGGGAAAACCGGAACGAGCGCGGCTGGTCGATCGGCGGATCGCTTGGGGATCCGCGCACAGGTGAGATCCTGAAAGGCCAGGCGCGAATGGACAGCCATCGTGCGCGCACCGACTACAATCTTTACGCGGGATTGATGGGAGCGGACGCGGCCGCCGCAGATACGGCGTTCGTTCTCGCGCGCGTACGCCAGGTCACTGCGCACGAGATCGGGCACACGCTCGGCATGGCGCACAATTACATCGCGTCCACGTACGAGCGCGGCTCGGTGATGGATTATCCGCCGCCGCGTGTGCGCATGAAGGATGGACGCATCGACATCTCGGCTGCGTACGACGTCGGTCCCGGCGAATACGACGTGCTGGCCGTTCGATGGGGCTACGGAATATTTCCCCCGGCGACCGAGCGCGATTCGCTTGCGGCGATTGTGCGTGAAGGGCTGAGCAAGGGCTTGCTGTTCCTGTCGGATGCCGACGCGAGACCGGAATACGCGTCGGACCCGCGCACCAACCTCTGGGACGACGCGGCCAACGCAATGGAGTTCCTCAACCATCAGATGGCAGTGCGGAGAGCGGCGATGGCGAGCTTCGGACTGCGCAACATCAGGGTAGGGGAGCCGGTTGCTCTTCTGCAGGAGAGATTCGTCCCGGTCTATCTGATGCACCGCTTCGCAATCAACTCCATTGCCAAGACGATCGGCGGAATGGAGTACAGCAATGCCATGCGCGGCGATGGGCTCGTTGCGACGAAGCCCATCGATGCAGCTTCGCAGCGACGCGCGCTCTCGGCGCTCATCTCGGCGATGTCGCCTTCCGAGCTCGCGATCCCGGACACGATCATCACGCTCCTTGGACCGAGACCTTTTTCGTACGGTCCGTATGTCGAGCTTTTCGGGAGTCGCACACGTCCCGCGTTCGACGAGCTCGGCGCAGCCCGCACGCTGGCGCAGATGGTCGCCGACGCAGTATTGCAGCGAGAGCGCGCAGCGCGGCTCGTGCAATTCGCATCGCGTGGTGAGTCGCCGCTCACATTGAGTGAGACCGTTGACGCGCTCACGGAATCGTGGGGGAAAGCGTCATCCGGCGACTCGCGAAAGACAGCGGCGCTTCGCAGAGTCGCGCAGCGCGCGGTTGCTGACAGGCTGCTCCTCCTCGCATCCGACAAGGAAGCCGCGCCGGAAGTGCGCGCCCTCGTCGAGCTCAAGATGGGAGTGCTCCGCAATCGCGCTCGTGGATGGGCAGCGTCCGGTCCGGAGATGGAGCGCGCTCACTGGGGGGCGATCGCGGGCGACTTCACTCGCTGGCTCGAGCGGCAGGAGCTGCCGACTCCGACTCAGGCGCTTCGCGCTCCACCAGGTGATCCATTCGGCATCGACTGGTGATGAACACAAACGAGCGGATAAGACGCATCGATTCCGTCGACCTGCTTCGCGGCATAGTGATGGTCATCATGCTGCTGGATCACACTCGTGACTTCGTGCACAACGATGCACTGCGGTTCGATCCCACCGACCTCACACAGACGTATCCCGCGCTCTTCTTCACTCGCTGGATCACTCATTTCTGCGCCCCGATCTTCGTCTTTCTCGCAGGCACCGGCGCGTATTTTCAGCTTCTCCGAGGAAAGCCAAAGGGCGAGCTGTCTCGGTTTCTGTTCACACGAGGACTGTGGCTGATCGTTCTCGAACTCACGGTCGTCCGACTGGTCACCTTCTGGTCGACCGGAATCGAATTCCTCGGAATCATGCAGGTGATCTGGGCACTCGGATGGAGCATGATCGTGCTCGCGATCCTCGTTCACCTTCGGCTTCGCTATGTCGCCGGTTTTGGAATCGCGATGATCGCGCTGCACAATCTCACCGATCCGATCACGTTTGCCCAATGGCAGGGACCCGGCTCGCCTGTTCCCTCAGCGACTGGAAAGCTGTGGATGACGCTCCATCAGGGCGGCGCCTTTCCCGTCGCGGGATGGCCGAGCCCGGTGATCGTCATGTTCTATCCATTGATTCCATGGATTGGCGTCATGGCCGCCGGTTACGCACTCGGCAGACTCTACGAGTGGCCGGTCGAGGATCGGCGCCGCGCGCTGATGCGTTGGGGAGCGGCAATAACCGCAGGATTCATTCTGCTTCGTCTCGCCGACGTCTATGGCGATCCGAGAGGATGGTCAGTTCAGAAAGCCGCGGCGATGACGGTCGTCTCGTTCTTCAACGTGGAGAAGTACCCGCCGTCGCTCCTCTTCCTGATGATGACGCTCGGTCCGGCGCTGATGCTCCTCGCAATATGGGAGAAATACAATTCCGCCGCGTCGCAGGCCCGCGGGCATAACGCAGTCGTGAGATTTCTGGTGACGTTCGGACGGGTGCCTCTCTTCTTCTATCTGCTGCAATGGATGATGGCTCACACTGCCGGGTTGCTGCTCAATCTGGCTGCCGGAAACGACCTCTCATGGCTGTTCAGCGACCCGCACAAGTGGGGAAGGCCACAAGCCGGCTTCGATCTGTGGGTGGTTTACGTGGCGTGGATTGCGGGAGTGCTTCTTCTCTATCCGCTGTGCCGATGGTACGCGGGCGTGAAAGCACGCCGCCGCGACTGGTGGCTCAGCTACCTCTGAGGAAGCGGCCTCGGCGGCGGGGGCTCCGGAAGCATCTCGACTCGCCGCTTGAACTCGGCATAGCTCGGTATGTCCTGCGTGAGGCCCGCCGCCTCGTCGGCGCCGGATCTCTCGATGAGCGCGCGCGCGTTTTCGATGCGCGATTCCTCGAGCGGATGCGTAGCGAACCAGCCTTCTACGATCGTCGGCTCGCGCCTCCGCTGCGCCATGAGAACTTCGAAGAGGGACGGAATGCCTTCGGGATCGATGTTCACCTTGAGAACATTTTCCACGGCTTCCGAGTCGGCCTCGAACTCGTCCCCGCGACTGTATCGCGCGATGACCGCACTCCCGCCGACGTTGATGGCAACCTGGCCGAGCTGGCTCTCGCAGATGCTCGTCAGCGTGCATGTAATCGCTGCAATAGCCCCGACCTTCTGCTGGTTCTTCATCTGATCGACCGAGTGGCGCTGAATCACGTGGCCAATTTCGTGTCCGAGCACGCCGGCCAGCTCGTCTGCTCGTGTCGTCGCCTCGATCAGCCCGCGGTTCACGTAGATGAATCCGCCGGGGAGTGCGAAGGCGTTGATCTGATGGGAGTTGACGACGTAGAAATGCCAGTCGAGATCGTTTCTCGTGGTATGGCTCGCAATCGTGTCGCCGAGCTCGTTGATGTAGCCGTTGATATACGGGTCATCGACAATCGGGAGCTGCTCTTCGATCTGTCGCGCAGTCTCCTCGCCGAGCGCGACCTCCTGATCTTCCGAGACTTCGCATGCCGCAATCGCGGCGCACCCCAACATGGCAATCAAAAGCGATCTCATGGTAGGTGTCGATGGGGGCAAGACGTGTTCCAGCAGCCGTCAGTCGTCAGTCCGTAGCTCTTAGCGGTAGCTATATGCTATAAGCTTTAAGAATTAGGGGAAAACCACACGGCGCGTGCAGTTCCGGTTTCTCCCAATTCTTACAGCTTATAGCATATAGCTACCGCTAAGAGCTACCGACTAATGACTAACGCGTACCTTTCCGACGTTCCTCGCAAAAAATGACTGAAGAACGCCACATCGCAGTTACCCGAACCGCGCGCTACTACGTGCTCGGCGAGCCGGGCGATCACATCGAGGATGTGTGGTTTGTCTGCCATGGCTATGGCCAGCTTGCCTCCGACTTCATCA
>DASWQD010000436.1:0-7732 GCA_036398255.1 Gemmatimonadaceae bacterium
CGACCCAGTACGCTGGCCCCGGCGACATCAACCCCGGCAGCGCGACTCAACCCATGCGCATCGTGGGCGCTGTGACTGGACAGCCGAAAGTCTGGACTTTTCGGTGAGCCGACATTGCGGGCGATCATCTGATCGCCCGCAATAGGGAGGAGACTTTCCCCGGGGACGGCAGCCGACCATCTTCAGGGGATATGAAAGCAATTCTCATCGTGGACCACGGCTCCCGCCGAGCTGAGGCTAACGACATGCTGTTGTGCATGGCCAACCTCGTTCAGACGATGGCAGGCCCCAGGGTCATCGTTCGCCACGCGCACATGGAGCTGGCAGATCCTACCATCGGCCAGGCGTTCACGAGCTGCGTCGAAGCGGGCGCCACCGACGTGACTGTGTTTCCGTACATGCTGTCCCCGGGCAAGCACTCGACGGCCGACATCCCGCAGATGGTCGGAAAGGCAGCCGCCGCGCACCCCGACGTGAGATTCTCCGTAACGCCCGCATTCGGCGTCCACGAGAAGCTCGGCGAGCTCATCCTGAGCCGCGCCGGTCTTCGCATCGATCCGGCATGGTCGGACGCAGACGCCGAACGCTGCTGGGACCCGGCTTGCTCGCGCGCACTCTGCGGCGATGCGTGCCGGGCACGGCAGGCCGACATCACAGGATTCTTCAAGGCGCCGATACTTTCAGGCAACTGACACATGACAACCGATATTGAAGCGCGCCCCGCGCTGACCATCCTCAGCGAGGAAGAGGAGATGTTCCGCGACGCCGTCGCGGGTTTTGCCGAGGAGGAAGTGCGGCCTCGGGTGATGGAGATGGAGAATGCCGCGAAAATCGACACCGACCTGATCCCGAAATATTTCGAGCTCGGGCTGATGGGCATCGAGGTTCCCGAGCAATACGGTGGCGCAGGCGGCTCGCTGTTCATGGTGACGCTTGCAGTCGAAGAGATCAGCAAAGTCGACGCGTCCGCGGCGATCCTCTGCGACGTGCAGAACACGCTCGTGAACTACCCGATCAACCGCTATGGAAGCGATGCACAGAAGTCGAAATACCTGCCGCGTCTCACGTCGGACACCGTTGGTGCATACGCTCTTTCAGAATCAGGATCCGGCTCCGACGCCTTCGGCCTCGCCGCGCGCGCCGAGCAGAAGGACGGGAAGTGGATTCTCAACGGTCAGAAGCTCTGGATCACGAACGGCTACGAGGCCGGCATCTACGTAGTGTTCGCAAACGCGAACCCGTCGGCAGGCTACAAGGGAATCACAGCGTTCATCATCGAGCGCGATTTCC
Organism: Gemmatimonadaceae bacterium; assembly: GCA_036398255.1. Classification (GTDB taxonomy): domain Bacteria; phylum Gemmatimonadota; class Gemmatimonadetes; order Gemmatimonadales; family Gemmatimonadaceae; genus UBA4720. The sequence continues at coordinate 1,291 of DASWQD010000436.1, forward strand.
CCGGATTCTCCGTCGGGAAAAAGGAGAACAAGCTCGGCATTCGCGCGTCGAGCACTGTAGAGCTTCTTCTCGACAACTGCGAGGTTCCCGAAGAGAACGTGCTCGGTCCTGTGGGACATGGCTACAAGATCGCGATCGAGACCCTCAACGAGGGCCGGATTGGAATCGGCGCGCAGATGATCGGAGTCGCTCAAGGCGCCCTGAATGCCGCGGTGAAATATCTCAACGAGCGAAAGCAGTTCGGGAAATCGTTGTCCGAGTTCCAGGGTATCCAGTTTCAGGTGGCTCAGGCCGCGACCGAGCTCGAGGCCGCGCGCCTCATGGTGTACAACGCTTCGCGGCTCAAGGATGCGGGACGTGACATCGCGCGCGAAGGCGCCATGGCAAAGCTGTTCGCGTCTCAGGTATGCGAGCGCGTCACGTCACTTTGCGTCGAGCTGTTCGGCGGATACGGCTACACGAAGGATTATCCGGTCGAGAAGTTCTATCGCGACGCCAAGATCGGCGCGATCTACGAGGGAACCTCCAACATGCAGCTTCAAACAATCGCCAAGGCGGTACTGAAGGGATGAAAACGATTCTCAAAGCCGTTGTTGTTCTCGCCGTCGCCTCCGCCACGTCGCAGGCGCAGATTCCCGCTTCGGAATACGCAGCCCGGCGGGCAGCGCTTGCGAGGAATCTTCAGAACGGGATCGTCGTCGCGCTCGGAAACCCCGAGCCCGAGGAAGATTTTCTCTCGTTCCACCAGAACTCGAACTTCAGGTACCTCACCGGCTTCAACGAGCCTGAGGCCGCGCTCGTCATGGTCGTGCGCAACGGTGCCATCTCGGGCACTCCCCTGCTCTTCGTGCAGCCAAGCGATCCGGCACGCGAGGTCTGGACCGGACGCCGTCTCGGAATCCCCGCAGTGCGATCCACACTCGGGCTCGAAGGCCGCGACATCGAAAGTCTCTCAAAGGTTGTCGACTCGATCACAGCGCTCGAACAATCCGGCACCCTTCACACCATTGGGCGCTTCAATTCCACCGGACCATTGATCACGCGCGATGACCAGATCGTTGGAGGGTTGCTCAAGCGCAACATGAAGTTCGAGCTCAAGTCCGCGAATTCTGAAGTAGAACGTCTCCGCCGGATCAAAAGCGATGCCGAGCTGGATTTCATTCGCCGTGCGGTCAACATCACCGTCGCTGCGCACCGCGACGCGATGAAGGTCGTCGAGCCCGGCATGAACGAGTTCGAGGTTCAGGCTCTCGTCGAGTACAACTTCCGCCGCAACGGAGCGGATCGCCCGTCATTCTCGAGCATCATCGGCTCAGGACCCAACTCCACGACGCTTCATTACAACGCTGACGATCGCTACATCGGCAAGGACGACGTCATCGTGATGGACATCGGCGCATCGTATCGCGGATACGCAGCCGACGTCACTCGCACCGTTCCCGCAGACGGCACCTTCTCCGATGCGCAGCGCGACATCTACAGCGCGGTGAGAGCAGCGCAGGCTGCAGCCGAGGCAGCGGCGACAGTGAATGGTCCCGCGCGGGCACTGACTGAGGCAGCCAATGCCTCGCTCGACGCATCACTCGCAAAGCTCGGCCTGATCGAAGCGGCTGGCGCAACCTACGACTGCGACACCGCCGGCAGACAGTGCCAGCAGCGCTCGCTCTACTACATGCACGGCCTCGGACATGGAATAGGACTCGACGTTCACGACCCGGGAGCCGCGACCGGCAGCGGCAACCTCGTTCCGGGCACGGCATTCACTATTGAGCCCGGCATCTACGTTCGCGGCAATCTTCTCGAGATCATTCCCAACACGGCGAAGAACCGTGCATTGATCGCGAAGATTCGTCCGGCAGTTCAGAAGTACGCGAACATCGGCGTGCGAATCGAGGACGACTATGTGGTGACGGAGAGCGCGGTGGAGTGGATCTCGCGCGCGCCACGCGAGCTCGTCGAAGTCGAAGCGATCATGAAGGAGCCGTGGACCGGTCCGTCACCGCGCGACGCCGCTACTGTTGAAGCGTACCGGTCAACAGGCCTTCGCGTACCCTGATTGCTTTTGGAGACGCGTTCGTAACTTCGATCAGACGACGCGTCTCAGTCGTATTGAATCTCACCGGGGCATTCAGGGTCAATCTCTGAGTGCCCCGTCTGATTTCGATCGGGACCGTACCTCCTGGCGCCATGCCGGCGTACTTCGAGTTGAACTTTTCCTGAAATCCAGGATCGGCCGCGTCTATGTCGCCCACCTTGATCAGATAGTCGCCGAGCTGAACTCCTGCAGTAGCGCCCGGGCCCGACACCACGACCTGCATTACGCGCAGTCCCTCCTCGTCCTCCGATATGGAGATTCCGAGCGACGGGCGCACCGTCCTCTCCACGAAAAGCTTGAGGCCGCCGAGCGGCAGGACGCTGTCGTACGGGAAGGGGTCTCGTCCGTCGATGTATTTCCGCTCGAAATCGGCGAACGATTTTCCGCCGGCGGCGCGCGAAACGGCGGCCCACCATTCGTCGCTCGTGAAGCCCTTCCCTTTCTTGTAGGTCGACTCGTACAGCTCACGCATCACCGAATCGAGAGACCGCCGGTTGTCGCTCGCGTCGCGGATGAGGATGTCGAGCAGCAATCCGGCAACAGAGCCCTTGTCATAGTAGATGTCATCCGTACCGTTCACCGGCTTGATCCATGTCGAGAGCGATGCATCCTCGAGAGACGTCGGCACCGACTCCGCCACTGCGTCGATCTTCTCGGTAGTGATTCCGTAGAATCCGCGGGCGGTGATTGTCTTTCCACGCACCTGCGACAGGTCGGCGTAATAGTCGGTGACTCCTTCGCTGATCCACAGGAGCGGCGTGTGCTGCTCACGGTCATATTGATAAGGCACCATCTCGGCGGGTCGCAGCCGTTTTACGTTCCACGCGTGAAAGACCTCGTGCGCATAGAGTGAAGCGAGTATCGGATTGCCGAGGACAGCGGGCGAGATGATGTTGAGGTGCGAGTTCTGGTGTTCCAGTCCCGATGCGGCTCCGAGAGAGAACGTCTCGTCCGCGACCTGAAACAGCGTGTACGAATCCCACGGCACTTCGCCGAAGACCATCGCCTGGTATGGGATTGTTCTTCCGAGCTGCTGAAACGCCGCAGTACGCGCTGCGGCGGTGATGCTGCCGGCCGGATAGCTGGCAAATCGCAGCGTCTTGCCGACGATGGTCGTGCTGTCGATGTCGAATCTGCCGACGAAGAACGGCATGTCGACGAGATCGTGATAGCTCGCTGCTGAAAACGTGTTGGTGCCCGTCGCCTTCATCCCGGTTGCGACGCGCCATCCCCTCGTGGTCATGATGGAAACGGTCGCGGGGAAGTCGGGACTCAGTCCTTCCGGATACAGGAAGAGGTTCGTTCCGTTGAAGAAGGCGAAATCGGACTTGGCCCAGGACATTCCGTTATCGAGCGAGTCGGCCCTGTACTCGAAGCCGACGTCCACCTTTCCCGCTCGCGGCACCCTGATTCGCCATGTGTCGGGATCGATTTTATCCCAGTCGAGAGCGCTCCCTCCGGACTTTGCGCTGAACTCCCCGATGAAACGAGCGTAGTTGCTGATCTCGTATGCACCAGGTGTCCACCGTGGCAGTGACAACAGAACGCTGCCGGCGCTGGAGGTCGTGAAGGACATGCCTACTTCGATCATCCGCGACTGAGCCGTGGCACTGTCGAAGGTGACCTGGTACTGGATGCCGGCGACCGGTATCGACCGCGGAGATTGAGCCCCTGCAATCGAAGCGAGCGACGCCATCCATATGATGAGAGATTTCATGCTCATACTTTATAGTCATGCAATTAGCGGTGCTATATTCGGCGGGCACCTGACAACCCTGGTCCAATGATCAAACCGGAAGCTCTTCAGTTCCTGAAAAAGCTGCTCGATACCCCGGGACCCTCGGGATTCGAGTCCGCTCCAGCGAAGATCTGGCGCGCGGAAGCATCGCGGTTCGCGAAGGTTCGCGGTGACGTCGCCGGAAACAGCATCGCGGAAGTCAACGAAGGCGGCTCGCCGACGATCATGCTCGCCGGTCACATCGACGAGATCGGCGTCATCGTGACCTACATCGACGACGAAGGCTACGCCTACATCGGACCCATCGGCGGATGGGACCCGCAGGTGCTCGTCGCTCAGCGAATCCGCTTTCTCGGAAGAAACGGCGACGTCTTCGGAGTCGTCGGCAAGAAACCCATCCATGTCATCAAGTCCGAGGACCGGGACAAGGCTTCGAAGATGACGGACCTCTGGGTGGACATCGGAGCGACTTCGAAAAAGGAAGCCGAGAAGTCTCTTTCAGTCGGAGATCCGGGCGTGATCGACTCCCGCACGATGGAGTTCCCCAACGGACGGCTCGTATCCCGCTCGATCGATGATCGCATCGGGGCGTTCATAGTCCTCGAAGCGCTCCGCCGATACGCCGATAAGCCAGGCGCTGCGCATGTCGTGGCAGTGGCGACTACACAGGAGGAGATCGGATACCGCGGAGGCGGAGCGGGCGTCTGCGCCACCTGCCTCGGACCGCAGATGGCGCTCGTCGTCGACGTGACCTTTGCCACCGATCACCCGCAGATCGAGAAGAGGGAGATCGGCGAGGCGAAGATCGGAGGTGGCCCCGTGCTCCACCGGGGATCAATCATCTCGCCGGTGGTGTTCAATCTCCTGAGAAAGACAGCCGAGAAGAAGAAGATTCCATATGCTGTCCATGCGGCCGGCCGAGACACGAGCACCGATGCCGATGCGATTCACATCGCGCGCGAGGGCGTGGCAACGGCGCTCGTCTCCGTCCCGAACCGCTACATGCATTCGCCGAACGAGATGGTCTCCCTCGCCGACGTCGATCACATCGCGACGCTGCTGGCCGAGGTCTGCAGATCCGTCAACGGCAAGACCGATTTCACCGACCGGTAATTAGCTGAATGAGAATCCTGTCACTTGCAGTACTTGTCTGCCTCGGCTGCACAGCCGGAGTCAGAAGCTCGTCACCCGATCTTGGCGCTGCTGTCGCTGATTCCACGGCGATTCGTTCCGACATCTCGTATCTCGCGAGCGATGCGCTCGAGGGACGGGCGACCGGAACTGCCGGAAATGATTCCGCGGCGGCGTACATCGCTCGCCGGTATCAGTATCTGCGACTCGCTGCCCCGTATCCGGGCTATCTCCAGAGCTTCGTCGCTGGATCTGCCGGCGCTCTGCACTTCGGCGACACTGCCGGAAAGAAGACACAGAACGTAGTTGCGATCCTGAACGGCAGCGATCCGGCGTACAGAGGCAAGTACATCGTCGTCGGCGCGCATTTCGATCATCTCGGGCGTGGCTTACGGTACTCGATGGACCCGCAGGCCGGCGATGCGATCAGGAACGGAGCCGATGACAATGCATCGGGCACGGCTGCGGTGCTCCAGCTCGCGCGAATGCTGTCGGTGAGCAAGCCGCGGCACTCAGTGGTGTTCGTGACGTTCAGCGGTGAGGAGGAAGGCCTGCTCGGATCGCAGTACTTCGTCGAGAATTCGCCCGTTCCAGTCGACAGCATCGTCGCGATGTTCAACTTCGACATGGTCGGCAGGCTCAAGGACGACAAGCTCTTCGTTTACGGCACGGGCTCGGCAAGCGAGTTCCCCGCTCTCGTCGACAGCGCGAACCTCAAGCTCGTTCCCGCGCTCAACATTCAGGGCGGCGGTGACGGCTTCGGCGCGTCGGACCACAGCTCGTTCTACGCGAAGAACATCCCGGTCCTGCATTTCTTCACCGACAGTCACGCTGACTATCATCGCGCTACCGATGACGTGGAGAAGATCAACGTTGCCGGCGAAGCGCGTGTCGTGAACCTCGCGTTCGACATGATCAAGTCGGTGGACATGAGGCCGTCGCGACTGACGTTCGTTCGCTCCACGCGGCCTTCGCGCATCGCGCGCAGCTCATCCGGGTCGCAAGCCTACCTCGGATCCATTCCCGACATGTCCGCGGGGAAAGTCCCCGGTCTTCGGCTGACCGGAATCCGCGCTGGAAGTCCTGCCGAGAAGGGCGGCCTTCTGGCCGGTGACGTGATCGTGGAATTCGGTGGCCGCGCGGTGACGGATCTTCAGTCGTACAGCGATGCGCTCTACTCGCACAAGCCTGGCGATGTAGTGAAGGTCGTCGACGTGCGGGATGGAAAGAAGCTCGAGACGACAGTTACCCTGGGGTCGCGAGGGGGATAGACGGACAAACTGCAACACCTAGACGAGAGCTCACAGGAGCGAGATCCCGGGGACAGACCGGTTGATGGGAGAGTTTAAAACCGGTTGATGGGTGACACGGAAGCTTTGCGGCATCACAATCGGACACCATCTGGGAGGTGTCCGTGCCGTGGAGAGAGAGCTCACCCGTGTCGGAAAGAAAAGCATTTATCCAGGCTTGTCTCGATC
>DASWQD010000437.1:0-5667 GCA_036398255.1 Gemmatimonadaceae bacterium
GGCGTTGATGACGAACGGAGCTACCGCATTGACGAGGTGCACTTCGAGCAGCTCGACCGAAGAGACTTCGTCCATCTGAAGACGCCACGAGTTGCGTCCGCGCAGATCTATCTGCTGAAGATCCTGGTCGAGCTGGCCGGGCGGAAACAGGCTGTTCGATTCTTCATCGTCGTCGATCACCGAGAGCGCGTCGGCTGATCCGGGCAGCTCCGGAAGCGTAATTCCAGCTCCTGCAAGCGAGCGCACGGGCTCGTGGTGATGAGAGAGAAGAGTCTCGTACGAAGCGAGGAGGCGCCGCACGTCGCTTCGCATACCCTCGAGTGAAGCGACTTCGGCGTCGTGCATGTGCGCGTAGAATTCGCGCGGCCGACGAACCGTCTGGCACGCGTTGTTGATGATGAAGTCGAGCCTGTCCCGCGTGTCGAGCATCTCCTTGCAGAACAGCTCGACGCTCGGCGTATGCCGGAGGTCGAGCCCGAAGATCTCGAGACGGTCGCTCCACTCGTTGAAGTCGGGTTCGCGCGAGTACCGCGCCGCAGAGTCGCGAGGGAATCTGGTGGTGACGATGACGTGCGCGCCTGCGCGGAGAAGCTTGATGCCGGCCTGGTATCCGATCTTTACCCGGCCTCCGGTGAGGAGTGCGACGCGGCCGGAGAGGTCCGCCAGCTCAGTCCGCTTCCTGAAGTTGAGCTCGGCGCATTCCGGGCAGAGATGATCGTAGAAATGATGGATCGACGTGTAGTCCTTCTTGCACACGTAGCAGTTGCGCGCTTCGCCCGCTTCGCGGAACTGAGGTTCGGTCTCTCGATCCTGCTCGGGCCGCGGCGGAAAGTAGTTCGGCGTGGTGAATACAGAGTCTCTTCGAGACCGGCGAATTCCGGTGTCGGCGAGAACTGTCTCTTCGCGCTTGACTCGCTCTGCTTTGCGCTTGCGCTTGCTGACCTTGAGGAGCCTTCGACGGTCGATCACGTCGGGGCGCGAGACCTGACCGGCTGCCTGAAGCAGCCGGTTTCTGGTTTCGACGTCGATTTCGGCGAGGATCGCGCGGTCGGCAACGATCTCCTCGAGGAGCTCAGCTGCCCGGATTATCCTCCGCCCAAGAGAGTCGGCGTTCGCGGTGTCCATGCCCGCAATCTAAGGCTCACTCGCGCGGGAGGTACTTGATCACGAAGAACATCACTCCCTCCGGTGATACGATCCCGGAGAATCGTCCGACGGTTGGAATGTCCGTCGGCGGGACCATGACAGTGCCGCCGAGCTGTGAGGCTTTTTGCGCGGTCTCATCCGTATCGTTCACCGTGAAGTAGGTGAACCACTGGGGCGGCATGTTCATTCCGGGCAGCGGCTGCATCATGCCCGCCACCATCTTGTCTCCGAGGCTGAACACCGTGTAATCCATGCCCGGCATCGGCATTGTCTGCGCTGTCCAGCCGAACAGCTCGGTGTAGAATTTCTTTCCCGCCTCGATATCGGGCGTGTAGGTCTCGAACCAGCTCGGTGCTCCGTGATGAGTCGGGTCGGCGATCGTCGCCTGCTCTTTCTTCGGCTGCCAGAGGTCGATCTGCGCGCCGTTCGGATCGAAGAGCTCTGCCATGCGACCATTTTCCGCGATGTCGAAGGCATCCTTCGCCTTGCCGCCGATCGATTTCGCTTTTGCGGCGGTGGCGTCGGCGCTGTCGACCTTCACCATTACTCCAATGATCGGCGGCGTGCCTGGCGGAGTCTGCGGTGAGTCGAGATCGAACAGGCCGCCGACGTCATTGCCGTCGACTTTGATCGAGCTGCCCATTCCGCCGAGGTCGCCGTAGGTCCATCCGAGGAGACCTGCGAAGAAATTCTTCTCGGACTCTGGCCGCCGCGTGAGGACGTTGATCCAGCAGAAATCGCCAACCTGACGAACGCTCGTGCTCATTCCGGGCTCCGGTGAAGGTTGCCCGAAAAATATTCAATCAGGATGAGTCACGAGCCGCGGATCAACGCATGTTTCCGCGTCGAGCCTGACCCGTCACACCCCGATCGGGTGCCAGGTCGTCTTGAACTCGATGAAGTCCTTGATGTCGTAGACACCCTGCGCCGAATCGGAATACCAGTCCAGCTTCTCCTCCGCTTTCCGCGTCTTCACGCGCTTGACCGAATCAGCTGCACCAAGAGCGAGCTCCTTCCTCGCTTCGGCATCGACGACGGCAGAGACTCCACGAATGTGAGTGTGCGTCGCAAACGTCGGCAACAGCTCCCTGCGGAATCCGGTAATCAGGTTCACAACTCCGCCGGGAAGGTCCGAAGTCGCAAGCATCTCGCCGAGCACTATCGCGGGATACGGTTGCGTCTCGGATGCAAGAGCGATCACCGTATTCCCCGAGACGATCACCGGAGCGATCTGGGAGATCAGTCCAAGCAATGGATCTTCGTCAGAGGCGAGAACGCCGATGATCCCCATCGGCTCGGGCACCGTAAAGTTGAAGAATGGACCGGCAACAGGATTGGTATTCCCGACAACTTGCGCGTACTTGTCCGCCCAACCTGCGTAGTAGATGAGCCGATCGACTGAGGCGGCGACTTCGCGTTCCGCATCACCCTTTGAAATACCAGAAACGCCGAGTGCCTCTGACATCTCGAGAGTTCTCGACTCCAGCATCTCGCCGAGCCGATAGAGGATTTGCCCACGGTTATAGGGAGTCCGCTTAGCCCAGTCGGGTCCCGCCTTCGCCGCAGCCTCTACCGCGTTACGAATATCCTTGCGCGTGCACTGCGGAATGTTCGCGTAGAACTTCCCGTCCTTCCTTCCATCCTCGTAGATTGGATACACGCGCCCGCTCTCGGAGCGGATGAACTGGCCGCCGACATAGACCTTCGGCGTCTTCGTGATCGGGATCCTCTGACGGGTCATTTCAAAAGAATATCAAAAATCGCTGCGCTGCGCATCCGATCCAGCCCATACCATTCTCGCGGGGCCTGCCTAGGGGAAGGTGACGCGTCCCTTCGGGCAGTCGATCGTGACAGTCAGTCGATCGGAAGCACCGGGCACGATCTCGAGCGGATAGCCCGCTCGCGCAAACATCGCTCGTGTAGAATCGGCCGCGGTCGATTCCATCGAGAAGCCAACGAGGCTGCACCCCGCGGGCGATGTCGTCGATGGATGCTGAGTACCTGCTCCCCACTCTATGGCGAATGGAAGAAGGCGGCTTTCGAGCCCCCATGGATTGAATGTCTGCCAGCGCAACTCCTGGCCATCAGGCTTTGCGCGGGATCCGGGCCGCACTTCGCTGGGCTTGAAGCCCTTCTCAATCAGACGCGCGCGTTCCGCACCGGCATTCGCAACTTGAATCGCCCATCCGTTCGGCACCGGCTTGGTGAACTGCGCGTAGTAGGCCTTGATGCGATCCGCAGAACGCTGCACCGCCGCCGAGGTGTCGGCGGGATTTGGTGCGAGAAGCTCGATGTACTGATTGTTGCCAAGTGAGAGGAGTGCATTCTGCGTCCCGCGCCCCGGATGCGCGCCGCCGAACACCGGCCGAACGCCGGTAGCCTCCTCGAGCAGGTCCATGCCATGCTGCAGGTCGTCGATCGACAGGATGATGTGATCGATATATGCGAGATCGCTCATGGGAGTCGAGCCAGCTGTTGCGCGTGTAGTGGTGCAGCCGGTCAACAGTGCGGCAAACGCGAGAATTGAAGTCCGCGCCGCGTCCATCTGCGTCAGCTGATCCTGGCGTAGTCGAGCAGACCCTGACGCCCGCCCTCCCTGCCAAAGCCGGACTCCTTGTATCCGCCGAACGGCGACGACGGATCGAACTTGTTGAACGTGTTCGCCCACACGACGCCCGCTTTCAGCTCGGTGGACATCTTGAGAATTCGCGAGCCCTTGTCCGTCCACACTCCGGCCGACAATCCATACATGGTGTTGTTCGCCTTCTCCACGGCTTCTTCGAGCGTTCTGAATGTCAGCACTGAAAGAACCGGCCCGAAGATCTCTTCCTGCGCAATCCGGTGCGACTGCGTCACACCCGTGAACACTGTCGGCTTGAACCAGAATCCATTTCCTGGCAGTCGACACGCAGGCGACTGATACATCGTCGCGCCTGCATCGACACCCGAGTCGACGAGCTCGGTAATCCGATCGAGCTGCGCCCGTGAATTGATGGCGCCGATGTCGGTGTTCTTGTCGAGTGGATTTCCGACTCTCAGCACATCGATGCGATTCCGCAGCTTCGCGACGAACGGTTCATAAATCGATTCCTGCACGAGCAATCTCGAGCCGGCGCAGCACACGTGGCCCTGGTTGAAGAAGATTCCATTGATCACTCCTTCGACCGCCTGATCGATCGGCGAATCGTCGAATACGATATTCGCCGCCTTGCCGCCGAGCTCCATCGTCATCTTCTTGTCGGTGCCGGCGACCTGGCGCATGATGCGCTTGCCAATCTCGGTCGATCCGGTGAAAGCCACCTTTGCCGCCAGAGGATGGCCCATCACCGCCGCGCCAGTCTCTCCAGCGCCAGTGACAAAGTTCACCACCCCTGGCGGCAGATCTGCTTCATTCAGCAGCTCCGCAAATTTGAGCGCACTCACCGACGTCGTCTCCGCCGGCTTCAGCACCACCGTGTTCCCCATCGCAAGCGCGGGCGCGAGCTTCCACGCGAGCATCAGCAGCGGGAAGTTCCACGGAATCACCTGACCGACTACGCCGAGCGGGTGAACTTCGACGCCCGGGATCGCGTACTCGATCTTGTCGGCCCAGCCGGCATGATAGAAGAAATGAGCGGCGACCATCGGCACATCGAAGTCCCGCGACTCCTTGATCGGCTTTCCGCCATCGATCGTCTCGGCGACAGCAAACTCGCGCGCGCGATCCTGAACCAGACGTGCGATGCGATACAGATATTTGCCGCGCTCCTTGCCCGGCATCTTCGACCACACGCTGTCGTAGGCTTTCTTCGCGGCCTGATACGCTGCGTCCACATCCTCGTAGTTCGCGAGGGCAATCCTGCTGACAACCTTCTCCGTCGCAGGATTTATCGAGTCGAAATACTTGCCTGACCGTGGCGCGACGAACTTTCCGCCGATGTAGAGCTCGTACTGTTCCTTGATTTTCGGGTCGGCTGACTCCGGCGCAGGGTCGAACTCCCAGAGATCACCAAAGATCAACTGCGGAATGTTGCTGCTGCGGGCTGTCTGCCTTCTGCTCTCGGCGGAAGCTGCCTGCTGTCTGCTGCCTGCTGACTTCGCGGAAGATGTTGTACGCGCCATCAGTAGCTCTCCGACGCTTCAGTGAAGTAATACGGCGCCTGATATGCGCCGGTTTTTTCCTTTTCGATCTGGCGAAGCAAGTCGTTGAGAAGCGAGGACGCACCGAAACGGTAGCGGCTCGAATTGAGCCACGTGTCGCCCAGTGTTTCCTTCACCGCCACCAGATAATGCAGCGCCTGCTTTGCGTTCTTGATTCCACCCGCCGGCTTCATCCCGATTGCTGTTCCAGTCTCGAGATAGAAATCGCGGATCGCCTCTAGCATCACCTGCGTGTTGCCAAGGGTTGCGGAACCAGAAGCCTTGCCCGTCGATGTCTTGATGAAGTCCCCTTCGCGAATCACGCGCATCGCGATGAACGAGGCAGCGCGAATCTTGTCGTAGCTCTCGAGCTCGGCCACTTCGAGAATGACCTTCAGCGTC
>DASWQD010000438.1:0-1930 GCA_036398255.1 Gemmatimonadaceae bacterium
CGGAAAAGCCGCAGTACGTGGTGCTTGTGAAGCTGGACTCTCCGCGCGGTGCATACTACGGCGGCGAGATCGCGGCCCCGGTCACGTCGGTTGTCCTGCGTGCGGCACTCGCCGCGCGGAATGCGGCGCTCGACAGGTCGGAGCTCGCGAGCGTCGAGCGGGACATTCCGCTCGCTCCGCAGCCGCTAGAAGGCCAGCCAGCCGAGACAGTGACAGTTGCTGACGCGCTGGTCGAGGACTCGGCGGTCGCCGGGCCCGAGCCGGCTGCGGAGCGAATGCCGCAACCGTCGAAGATGATCACGCTGCCGTGGGTGAGCAGGAATGCTGCACCCGATCGCTCGCTTCGCGCGGTGCCCGATGTTCGCGGACTTTCGACGCGAAGCGCGGTTCGAGCCTTGCATAGGGCGGGCTTCAGAGTAACGCTTGCAACGCGGCAGAGCGCGTCGACCATTCCGGAGACGGGCACGCTGCTTCCCGCGGGCAGCGTAGTCAAACTTCAGCACATTCCGTGATGCGCTTTCCGCTGGACAAGATCACTGGCGCACTGGAGCGCTCCGGCCTGCTCGTGCGCGTCAGGGGGAAACTTCCCGATTCGTTCGAGATGATCACGGACGACAGCCGAAACGTCGCGGCCGGCGCGCTCTTCATTGCCGTCCGTGGGTCGGCCAGGGATGGTCATGACTTTCTCAACCGTGCACGCGAGCTCGGGGCTGCCGCTGCAATGGTCGAGGATGCGACGCGAACGACGCTGCCTTCCATCGTCGTGAGGGAAGGACGCAAGGCGGCGGCGATCGCCGCCGGCGCTGCGTTTGGTGATCCATCGCGCGAGCTGCGAATGATCGGCATCACCGGAACCAATGGAAAGAGCACCACGGCTGGAATTCTCCGCCACCTTCTCGACCGGAAGGGGTCACGAGCGGCATCGATCGGCACGCTCGGTGTTCTCTTCGGATCGGAGGCCGAGGTCGTTCCCGGCGGAGCGGAGCTCACCACACCGGGTCCGGTCGAGCTGCAGCGCGTACTTCGAGAGCTCGTCAACCGGGAGGTGCGGACAGTGGCGATGGAGGTTTCGTCGCACAGCCTCGACCAGCGTCGCATCGACGGCCTGACTTTCGATTCCGCGGTGTTCACGAATCTCACGCGGGATCATCTCGACTATCACAAGACGATGGAAGCCTACTTCGACGCCAAGGCGCGATTGATGGACTATCTCGAGCCAAACGGTACCGCGGTCATCAACGTCGACGACGCCAACTGGCAGCGACTTCCGGATTCGCGAAAAAAGATTCTGTTCGGCGTGAGTGCGCGAGCCGAAGTGCGCGCTACCGAAGTGAAGTTCTATTCCGGCGGAAGTGAGTGGAACCTCAGCCATCGTGGCCATTCAGTGCCGGTGAAGCTGCCGCTCATCGGCGACGTCAACGTTCACAATGCACTCGGCGCCGCGGCAGTCGGAATCACGATCGGCCTGTCACTGGAGGAGATTGCGGCAGCTCTCGCGGTTCTCCCGCAGGTGCCCGGAAGGCTCGAGGTCATCTCGCGCAGTCCGACAGTGCTCCGCGACTATGCACACACTCCCGACGCAATCGGCCGCGCATTGGCGGCGATCAGGCCATTCACTGCGGGCCGCATCATCCTGGTATTCGGTTGCGGCGGAGACAGGGATAGAGGCAAGCGAGCTGAGATGGGAAAAGCTGCCGAAGCCGGGGCGGATGTCGTCATAATCACGAACGACAATCCAAGAACTGAAGACCCCGATCAGATTCTGGATGACATCGAGAAGGGAATGACTCCCGGCCGCCACCAGCGAATCCTCAAGCGCAAGTCGGCCATCCAGAGTGCTCTGAAGGAAGCGAGCGACGGGGATGTGGTCCTGCTCGCAGGCAAGGGCCACGAGACGTATCAGATCGTCGGCACGACGAAGCTGCCATTC
>DASWQD010000439.1:0-2020 GCA_036398255.1 Gemmatimonadaceae bacterium
TTCGGGAGAAGGGCCTGCGCGCCGACAACCTTATTCGAGATGTCGCCGCTGTCGCAGGCGGGCGTGGTGGCGGGAAGCCTCACATGGCGCAGGCGGGAATTCCCGATGCGGAAAAGCTTCCCGAAGCTCTCGCCGCCGTGCCCGGTGTAGTGCAGGCTCACCTCGCGCGCTGAACGTGAACGAGCCAGGTCAGTCGATTCGATTGAGCGACTGGCTCGATTCGCGGAGTCCGCGTCCGCCCGCAGCGCTGAGCGAGCGCCTCGCCCAGATAGTCGGCGACACGGTATGCGGTGAGAATGATCTGACCGCGACGCTCATCGACGAGGCCGGGAAGATTCTCGCGATCATCGGTGACGACAGGAGTGCAGCGACAGACCTGCTCGCTGCCGACGCATTGATCACCTATGCGATGGAGTCTGCCGCCGAGACTGGCGATGATCTCGAGTCAGTCGCCGCCGCTGCAGCCTCGCGAATTGCCGCGGTGAAGGTCGAGTGATCGTAATCCTGTTCACCGGCGGAACCATCGCGATGCGCAATGACACATCCGGCGCCGTTCCGTCGCTGAATGCAACCGAGATTCTCGACGCGACTCGCGGCATCGAGGCAGTGACCGGAGTGGAAACCGAGGAGTGGGGCTCATTTCCTGGCCCGCACATGACTGTCGACAGGATGTGGGCGCTCCGGAATCGCATTCGCGAGCATCTTGCACGCCCCGAAGTCACCGGTGTCGTCGTAACACACGGCACGGATACTCTCGAGGAGTCTGCGTATCTCGCCGCGCGATCGCTTCCCGCGGAAAAGCCGATCGTCTTCACCGGTGCGATGCGAACGGTCAGCGATCTCGGCTGGGACGGTCCCGCAAATCTTCTCGAGGCTGTGCGCGTCGCGGCGAGTCCGGAGACTCGGGGGTTTGGAGCGATGGTCGTCATCAGCGGCCAGATCTTCTCGGCGCTCGATGCGACGAAGACCAACACGCATCTACTCGACGCATTCGAAAGTCCGGGACTCGGCCCGCTCGGCGTGCTCGACGAGGGCGAGCTGATCGTACGTCGCGAGATGCCCCCAATGCAGAGCATCATCAAGCCGGCGGAGCTCGCCGCGCCCGTAGACATCATCTTCGTCGCTGCGGGATCGGATGCACGGCTTCTCGATGCGTCACGCGAGTGCGCACGCGGAGTGGTGATTGCGGCGATGGGCCGCGGTAACGTTCCGCCCGAGATGGTTCCCGCCATCGAGCGCTGGATCGCCGAGGGAAAGCCGGTCGTGCTGACGTCCCGGACACAGGGTGGGAGAGTAGGTCACACATACGGCTATTTCGGCGGCGGGAAAACTCTCGAGCAGATCGGCGCCATATTCGGCGGATCACGCCGCGCGCAGCAGGCGCGAATCGACTTGATGCTCGCGCTCGGCGCGGGAATGGACATGGGTGAGATTCGCAGCATGTTCCGGGACAACTGATTGGTATCCCGTCTCGCTCCACCGCCGGCGGTTCTCAGGATCGCGCGCACGCTCGAGAAAGCCGGGTTCGAGACATGGTGCGTCGGCGGCGCGGTCCGTGACGCCCTTCTCGGGCATGCCCATCTCGACTGGGATCTGGCGACAGCGGCCCGTCCCCCACAGATCAGGAACCTGTTTGCGCGAACTGTTCCAGTCGGAGTCGCATTCGGCACCATCGGCGTGCTCGACGACGCCGGCATCATGCATGAAGTCACGACCTTCAGGCGCGATGTTCGAACCGACGGCAGGCACGCGGAGGTGGAGTTCGGCGCCTCCCTCGAGGAAGATCTGGCGCGGCGTGACTACACCATCAACGCCATCGCATACTCGCCGGCGAAGAAAATGATCGCCGATCCGTTTGGAGGGCAGGCCGATCTCGAGAAGGGGACAGTCCGCGCGGTCGGTGTTGCCGGCGAGCGAATGCGCGAGGACCGGCTGCGCGCGCTACGCGGACTTCGCTTCGCAGCTCGATTCAATTTCGAGATCGAGCACGCCACGTGGGACGCGATTGTCGAAAGCGCAC
>DASWQD010000440.1:0-3588 GCA_036398255.1 Gemmatimonadaceae bacterium
AGCGCTTTTCGCGCCTGAAGCACGATGGGCGCGTACCGCTCGCGGCAATCGACTATTGCCTGAGTGCCGCGGGAATCACGATGAAGGACGTGAGCTGGCTGGCGTATCCCGACCGCCCGTTCCGCACGGGGGCGAACTCGCAGCTTGCGGAGATGAAAGCCGGGACCCTCGATGCAATGGTTGTTGAAGGCAAGGCGCGATCGCGCTCGAAGCTGCACAAGAAGGTGCTCGATGTAGCGACCAGGGTGGGGATAGCACCTGACCTCGGCTTGAACCCGATGGTGGCGGAGGGATTTCGCACTCTTGAAGAGAAGTATGGGAAGCTTCCGCCGGTGAAGTACTACGGGCATCACCTCGCACACGCCGCTGCTGCATACCTCACGTCGGGATTCGACGAGGCGGCAGTAGTCACCATCGATGGACGGGGCGGCCCACTGTCGGCCGCGACCTGGCGCGCAAGTGAAACGCAGATCGATGCTCTCGAGGAGGAGCCGTACACGAATTCCCTCGGCTGGTTTTATCGCGACTGCACGCGTTTCCTCGGACTTGGCGATTTCGGCGAAGGAAAGCTCATGGGTCTCGCGCCATACGGGCGTGCGGCCGACCAGATCTTTCGAGTGAACAACCTGATCGATACCACGGAATCCCGATGGTTCAGATATCGGGCAACACCAAGCGAGAACCTCACAGGCTTTCCGCGCCGTGGCACTGAGGATGTTCTCTCCGGTCCGTACGCGGACTTCGCGGCCGCTGCGCAGCACGCGCTCGAGCGCGGTTATGAGCGAGCTGTGCGATCGGCCATTGGTCGCTCGCACACACGGAGAGTCTGCGTTGGCGGAGGAGTCGCGCTCAACTGCTCCGCCAACGGGAAGCTGCTCGACTCTGCAATCGCGGAGGACATGTGGCTCTTCCCTGCTTCTGGCGATGCAGGATTGAGCGTCGGCGCAGCACTGCTGTGCGCCCGCGATGTCGGTGAGCTTGCGCCACGCCGCGTCGAGTCACCATACCACGGTCCGGAGTTCACGGAAGCTGAGATCGAGTCTGCGCTCCAATCGGAGTCGCGGATCACTTACACGCGGCCCGTGAATTTTCCGGTCGAGGTGGCGAAGAGCATCGCGGGCGGGTGCGTCACCGGCTGGTTCCAGGGCAGGATGGAGCTCGGACCGCGCGCGCTCGGGAATCGCAGTATTCTGGCCGACCCGCGAGCGGTTGCGATGCGTGACAAGGTGAATCGCGTCAAGCGGCGCGAGATGTGGCGCCCGCTCGCGCCGTCGGTTCTCTCCGAGCGAGCCGCAGATTACTTCGTGCGTGTTCCTCCGAATGCTTTCATGCTGTTCGCGACTCAGGTGACGGATCTGACCCGCGAAGTGGCGCCGGCGATCGTGCATGTGGATGGAAGCGCACGACCTCAGCCGGTGAGCCGCGCCCTCAACGCTCCCTACTACGATCTGATCTCGGCGTTCAATACACTGACCGGCGTACCGATCGTTCTCAACACGTCGTTCAATGCTGCGGGCGAGCCAATCGTGTGCACGCCGGCCGATGCGCTGAAGACGTTTTTCGCGACCGAGCTGGATCTTCTCGCGATTGGTCCGTTCGTGGTGAAGAAGAAGGCGTGAAGTGGTACGACGATGCCGATCTCGTTGCGGAGCTTCCACTCCGTTATCGCGCCTATGCGGCGTATTCCGCGCTGCTCGGCACCGGGAGGTCGAGGCGCGTTCCCGGCGGATCATTCATGCTCCGTTTGCTTCGGGATGCGAGCGCTCTCGCAGGTGCTCCCACGATCGCGCGAATTCGCGGAATCGACGGCCTTACCGTCGTGACTGACTTCGCCGATGAGAGAGTCCTCGAAGTGATACACGAGATTCGCGGCGAGAACCCGGAGTACGAGGTGATGAAATCCCTCCTGTCGGAGGGCGACACATTCGTGGACGTCGGCGCGAATTTCGGAACCTTTTCCCTTCTCGCATCGCGAATTGTCGGAGCGTCGGGAATTGTGATAGCAGTCGAGCCCCCGGAGCGACTCGCCGCGATGATCGAGGAATCCCTGACGTTGAGCGAGATCCAGCACTGCAGGGTTGAGCGAGTCGCGTGCGGAAGCGCCTCGGGTGAGCGAACCCTCCTTGTACCCGCTGACGACTCGGGCCGCGCCGGATTCTTCGCCGGATTCTCCGCTCGTCCCGGGCATGCGAAGCAAAGTGTGACGGTCAAGACGCTCGACGAGCTGATTCAGCGTCATGGCGGATCACCGCCGGCCCTCATCAAGATCGACGTCGAAGGGAGCGAGATCGACGTCCTGGACGGAGCAGAGTCCACGATCAGGCAATTCATGCCCGCGATTCTCGTGGAGCTGAACCGGTGGAGCGCCGAGGCGGCAGGTCGTACGACGGACGACGTGATGGAGCGGCTGGGATCGTTCGGATATAGTTCCTTTTCGTCAACCGAAGCTTATCCACGCAAGCTGGACCCTCGCGAGCTGCGCGGAGACAAACAGGTCAACGTCGTTGCGATCCGATAGCAACACTCATCGCCGCGTGCTCGTGCTGGTCACGGACGCCTACGGCGGCACCGGAGGCATCGCGCAGTACTGCCGTGACCTCATCGAGGCAGTTGCCGGTTACGAGTCGGTGTCGTCGGTCACCGTCGTGCCACGGGTCATCTCGCGCGACATTCAAAAGCTTCCCCCGCGCGTCACGCAGCTTGCAACCGAGAACCAGTCAAAGCTGCGTTACGCGCAGAAAGTCCTGAGTATCTCCCGCCGGGGATCATTCGATCTCGTAGTCTGCGGCCACATCAACCTGCTGCCGCTCGCCTGGCTCGCGGCGAAGCGCATCAAGTCTCCGGTCATTCTTGCGACTTATGGAGCAGAAGTCTGGGATCGAGCAAACTTTCTGGTGAGGCAGATTGCTTCGCGGACGAACGGGATCCTGTCGATCAGCAGGTTCACCCGGGATCGCATGATGAAGTGGCTGCCTGTCGACAAATCCACGTTTTTCATCGTTCCGAACGCAATCGATGTCCAGGATTTTGCCCGGACCGATGTTTCAGGAAGCGAGATCATGGCGAGATACGGACTCCTGGGTACGCCGGTCCTTCTGACATTCGGGCGAATGGATGCGTCCGAAAAGGCCAAGGGATTCGACGAAGTGCTCGAGGCAATGCCGGCGCTGCTCCGCGAATTTCCTGATCTCGTCTACTGTCTCGCTGGTGACGGCTCGGATCGCGCCCGGCTGATGGCAAAGGCCAGGAATCTGGGAGTTGAATCGCGGGCCACGTTTCCGGGATACGTACCCGAGTCCGACAAGGCAGCACTCTTTCGTGCCGCGGACGTATACGTGATGCCCGGGAGGCTGGAGGGCTTCGGCTACGTTTTTCTCGAGGCCCTCGCAGCGGGAACTCCCGTGATAGGGAGTACTCTCGATGCAAGCCGCGAGGCGATGATGGACGGAAAATGGGGAATTGTCGTAGACCCTGCCGACCAGGGCGCACTGATTGAAGCAATCCGGTCTTCAATCTTCAGCCCGCAAGTTCCACAGCGTATGGAGCTTGAATATTTTTCAAAACGACAGTTTCTGACGAGAATGCACG
>DASWQD010000441.1:0-9021 GCA_036398255.1 Gemmatimonadaceae bacterium
ATGTTTTTCGACCGGCGCCAGGGGAGCTGAGACAGCCCTCGCCGTCACAGAATCCGCGTGACCGAATCCCCTGACAGAGCTGCGTATGCTTTCGTCGGCGCATTCGTCGATGAGCTCTCGCGCGCTGGAGTTCGTCACGTGTGCATTGCGCCGGGATCAAGGTCCACGCCGCTCGCGCTCATGATGGAGGATCATCCGGGAATTCAGACGTGGATGCATCTCGATGAGCGCTGCGGCGCTTTTTTCGCGTCAGGGATGGCGAGAGCTCTTCGAGAGCCTGTTGCACTCGTGTGCACTTCGGGCACCGCAGCCGCGAATTTTTTTCCGGCAATCGTCGAAGCCAACGCTGCCGGTGTTCCGCTCCTGGTGTTCACGGCGGACAGGCCGCCCGAATTGCGAGACGTCGGCGCAGGACAGACGATCGACCAGAATCAGCTTTACGGTGCGCACGCGAAATGGTTCGTCGAGGTCGCGTTGCCGGAGGCTTCGCCGGCGATGTTGCGTTATGCGCGAACGCTGTCGGCGCGTGCCGTCGCGACAGCGGCATCGAATCCGGCTGGTCCAGTGCATCTCAATTTTCCTTTTCGCGAGCCGCTCCTGCCGTCCCGTGTCGACTCGCCATCAGGCCTTTCCGCCCACGACGCCCTGCCATGGACCGGGCGCCCGGACGGCGAGCCCTGGGTCAGGGCCACCCAATCCTCGGTCGTGCCCGACGAGGCTACGGTCGCGCGGCTCGCGGCGCTGATTCGCTCATCGGAAAGACCGCTCATCGTCTGCGGGCCACAGCAGGATGAAGGCGCCGCCGCCACGCTCGGCGAGCTCGCCACTGCGATCGGCGCTCCCCTGCTTGCGGATCCGCTCTCACAGGCGAGGTGGGGCGCTCACGACAGATCCAACCTGATCGATCGGTACGATGCGATACTCCGCCACCCGCGAGCGGCCGATTCCCTCGAGCCCGACTTCATTCTGAGAATCGGTGCGGTCCCGACATCCAAGGCACTGTTCCAGTGGATCGAGAGGCAGACTTCCGCACGTGTCGTTGTCGTCGACGCAGCACGGTGGCCCGATCCGTCGCTTTCCGCGCACGACATTGTGCGTGCCGACGCGCGGTTGCTTTGCGAAAGTCTCCTCTCCACGGCGGGAGCAGGCAAGCATGGTCAGGATTGGCTGCAGCGATGGCAAAGCGCGAACGACATCGCGGGTGGAGCACTCGTCGAGCACTCGGGTTCACTGAATGAGGCATTCGAGGGGAGCGTGCTGGCCGAGATCGTCGCGTGCCTGCCCGATCGGGCCACGCTGTTCGCAAGCAGCAGCATGCCGGTGCGCGATCTCGACACGTTCGGCGAGGGCGATGCGCGAGCCATACGCGTGCTCGCCAACCGCGGCGCGAACGGAATCGACGGCGTCGTGTCGAGCGCACTCGGCGCGGCTGCAGCGCTGCGCGGCGGTGATGCGGGTCCGCTCGTGCTCGCAATCGGTGACATCGCGTTCTATCACGACATGAACGGGCTGCTCGCTGCGAAGCTGCATTCACTCGATGCGACCATCGTCGTGATCAACAACGACGGCGGAGGAATTTTCTCGTTCCTGCCTCAGGCGGGAAATGGCGATCACTTCGAGAAGCTGTTCGGAACTCCGCACGGGCTCGGCTTCGCCGCAGCGGCTGAGCTGTATGGCGGCGTGTACAGTGTCGCTCGAGACATGGAATCGCTCCGTGCAGCAGTTGCCGCCGGAGTGCGCGGCAAGGGACTGCACATCGTGGAGATTCGAACCGAGCGCGCACGGAACGTGGTGCTGCATCGTCAGGCAGTGAGCGCAGTGGCGCGGGCGCTCGACGACCACTGGCATTGAGCGAGCGCTTCGATGTGGATGCCGGGGATGGCCTCCGGCTGCACGTCGCCGCAAGCGGTAACGGCCCGGCCCTTGTTCTCCTTCACGGTTTCACCGGCTCCTCGGAGACGTGGAATTTTCTGCGGCCGTCGCTCGACAGCCATTATCGAATCGTGGCAGTCGACCTGCCTGGACATGGTCGCTCGTCGAGCCCCTCCGATCCGGGCAGATATTCGCTCGAACGCTTCGCGGCAGATCTGGCGACAGTCCTCGATACGCTCGAGATCGAGCGAGCAGCCGTCCTCGGCTATTCCATGGGGGGACGCGCCGCTCTCAGGTTTGCGATTGCGCGGCCTGATCGCACGAGTGCGCTCGTTCTCGAGAGCACGTCGCCAGGGATTTCCGATGCCGGCGAGCGTGAAGAGAGGGCCGCCGGTGACAGAGAGCTCGCTGACTTCATCGAACGGGAAGGCATCGCGGCATTCGTCTCACGCTGGGAGGGACTGCCGCTGTGGGAAAGCCAGCGCGCGTTGCCCGACACCAGCCGGAAAACACTTCGCGACCAGCGGCTCTCCAACAATCCCCGCGGGTTGGCAAACAGCCTTCGCGGAGCTGGGGCCGGGGGCGGCCTCGACGTTCTCGACAAGGTCAGGTCCCTAACAGCTCCTGCGTTGATACTGGCCGGCGAGCTCGATACGAGGTACGTCGAGCTTGGCCGGCGCCTGGCGCGCGCGATTCCCGGAGCAGAGCTCGAGATCGTCGCCGGTTGCGGACATGCGGCCCACCTGGAGAGACCCGAGGCATTCACCACCGCGGTTGCCGATTTTCTCGCGAGAATCGGCGCGGCTTAGATTCCGCTCCGGGCGGAAGATGGGCGCCGCCTGAATAACCAATCAGGAGACTGAATGACCGTTGAGTGGCAGACAATCAAGACGTATACGGATATCCGCTACGAGCGCGCGGCGGGTGAAGGCATCGCGAAGATCACCATCAACCGCCCGGAAGTTCGAAATGCGTTTCGCCCGGAGACGGTGAGCGAGCTGATCGATGCCTTCAATCATACCCGTGACGACATGACCACCGGTGTTGTCATCCTCACCGGCGAGGGAGACAAGGCGTTCTGCTCCGGCGGTGACCAGCGGGTGCGCGGGGAGGGTGGTTACATAGGGGGAGACAAGATTCCCAGGCTGAATATCCTCGATGTGCAGAAGCAGATCAGGTATCTGCCCAAGCCTGTCATTGCGTCGGTGGCCGGGT
Source organism: Gemmatimonadaceae bacterium (assembly GCA_036398255.1). Taxonomy (GTDB): domain Bacteria; phylum Gemmatimonadota; class Gemmatimonadetes; order Gemmatimonadales; family Gemmatimonadaceae; genus UBA4720. The sequence goes on from DASWQD010000441.1 coordinate 3,088, forward strand.
TTGCGATAGGCGGTGGCCATGTGCTCCACCTGGTGTGTGATCTGACCATCGCTGCAGAGAACGCGATGTTTGGCCAGACCGGCCCGAAGGTCGGAAGCTTCGACGCCGGATATGGCGCGAGCTATCTCGCGCGAGTAGTCGGACACAAGAAAGCTCGCGAGATCTGGTATCTGTGCCGGCAGTACGACGCGAAGGATGCTCTCGATATGGGGCTCGTGAACACCGTGGTTCCGCTCGAGCAGCTGGAAGCAGAAACCATTCAGTGGGCGCGCGAGATTCTGGAGAAGAGCCCGATGGCGATCCGGTTTCTCAAGGCCGCGTTCAATGCAGATACCGACGGGCTCGCCGGCCTTCAGCAGCTTGCAGGCGATGCAACGCTTCTCTACTACCTCACCGACGAGGCAAAGGAAGGAAAGAACGCGTTCCTCGAAAATCGTCCTCCGGATTTCGGAAAGTTTCCCCGGTTCCCGTGACGGCTGCCGCTCCGCCTGAGATCACGCCCGCGCGCGCGTGGATTCTCGCGGCGCGGCCGGCGACACTTCCCGCCGCGGTGGTCCCGGTTCTCGTCGGCGCCGGCGCCGCTCTCGCGGACGGGGCGCAACTTCGACTGCTGGTTCTTGTAATGACGCTCGCGTGCGCGCTTCTCATCCAGATCGGAACCAACTTCGCGAACGACTACTCCGACTTCGCACGAGGCGCAGATACCGAGGCGCGGTTAGGTCCAGTTCGCGTCACGGCAAGCGGGCTCATGACGCGGGAGGCGGTGCGGCTCGGAATAATCGCAGCGTTCGGTGTCGCCGTGCTGATCGGGATCTATCTGGCATGGATCGGAGGCTGGCCGATCATCGTCATCGGAATCGTCTCTGTCCTTTCGGGTCTCGCATATACTGGCGGCCCCTTCCCCACGGGTTACCACGGACTCGGCGACTTGTTTGTCTTCGTGTTCTTCGGGCTCGTCGCCGTGACCGGAACGGCATTCCTGCAGACCGGCGTGTGGAGCAGGACAGCGCTTCTTCTCTCGATTCCGATCGGACTGCTCGTGACGAACATCCTCGTGGTGAACAACCTACGCGATCTTCCGACCGACGTTGCCGCAGGAAAGGGCACACTGGCAACCCGCATCGGTGAGCGCGCGACAAGAATTCAGTACGTGTCGTTCTGTGTGGCGGCTTTCATGATGTCGGCGGCAGCAGCGATAGACCTCGAATCGCCATGGCTTCTCCTTCCTCTCGCCTCCGCTCCTCTCGCGATCAACCTGATCCGCAAAGTCGGAGGCGACGCTTCCGGGCGTGAGCTCAACCCTGTTCTCGAGCGAAGTGGCCAGCTGCTCCTCGCGTTCGGGTTATTGCTCGCGACCGGAGCCGCGCTCAGTCGCCAATGAGCCCGGCTTCCGTGTCGTTTCCCGACTGGTTGGCGAGCCGCGCGTTCACCAATCCTGAGCGCTCTGCGCTCAGCGTCGACGGGCAGAGATGGACCTATGCGCAGCTCGACGGTGAAGCCACCAGTCTCGCTCGAAAAATCGCTTCATTCGGAGTAAAGCGCGGCGACAGGGTGGCAACGCTCCTTCATAACCAGGCGATCGCGGCAATCCTCCCTCATGCTCTCTTGAGGCTCGGAGCCACCATCGTGCCGCTCAACGTGAGGCTCACCGATCGCGAGCTCGCCTGGCAAGTCGAGAACGCGGCACCGCGGCTGATGATCGTGGATGAGCGAACACGTTCTCTCATCCAGCAATCCGCGGTGAAGTCAGTTGATGTCGCCCATCTGGCAGCGGCGGATGAGGCAGACGTCGGGATGCGCTTCGATCATCCCGCCGACTTTACGCTTGCGATCATCTACACATCGGGAACAACCGGAAGGCCGAAGGGCGCGATCCTGTCAGTCGCGAATTTCTGGTGGAGCGCGATCGGCTCCGCGCTGAATCTGGGAGTGCATGACGATGACAGATGGATGCTCTGTCTTCCGATGTTCCATGTGGGTGGGCTCTCGATTGTGATGCGCGCAGCTATCTATGGAATCGAGGCATCGATCCTCGACGGTTTCGATGCGGCGAGAGTGAACGCCGGGATTGATGGCGGTGGCACTATCGTTTCAGTCGTCGCAGTGATGCTCGACCGCATGATTGAGCAGCGCGGCAACCGGCCTTATCCGCCGACTCTCCGCTGTGTGCTGCTTGGAGGGGGGCCTGCTCCATCGTCGCTGCTCGAGCGATGCGAGAAGCTTGGAATTCCTGCGGTGCAGACATATGGGCTTACCGAAACCTGCTCGCAGGTCGCAACCCTCTCGCCCGATCAGGCTCGCTCGCATCGCGGGGCCGCGGGCAAGCCGATCTATCCCAATGCAATCCGTATCCGGGGCGGCGAGATCGAGGTCCGCGGTCCCATCGTGATGCAGGGGTACTTCAATGAGCCGGAGGCGTCATCGAGCGCGATCAGGGACGGCTGGCTGAGAACGGGAGACATCGGAGAAATCGATAGTGAGGGATTTCTTCGCGTCCTCGACCGGCGCGAAGATCTCATTGTCACTGGTGGCGAGAACGTCTATCCGGCCGAAGTGGAAGCAGTGCTCACCGCCCATGATGCCGTGATCGAAGCGGCCGTTGTGGGATCCGAGGACGTCACGTGGGGCCAGCGTGTCGTCGCGTTCGTAAGGACCTCGGCTCCCATTGATGCTGAATCGCTCGACGAGCACTGTCGTGCAGCGCTTGCGGGTTACAAGGTGCCTCGGGAGTTCCGTTTCGTAGCGAGTCCGCTCCCGCGAACCGCGTCGGGCAAGGTTCGCCGCAACGAGCTTCGCGGTGCTACGCGCTGATCTCGAGCGAGCGCACAGTCAGCCCATCGACGAATTCCGGATCGACCTTCACTCCTGTTCCGACTCGGTCCACAGGAACTTGGAGCGTTCCGTCGGCACTCATCGTCCACGGAGGCGTGACGATATCCCTGCGCCAATAGCGCGAGCTCGGCGATAGATCTCCCGGAAGCCTGAAGTTCGGAAGCGAAGCGAGGGCGACGTTATAGGCGCGGCCGATGCCCGTCTCGAGCATTCCGCCGCACCACACGGGAATACCCGCGCGGGCACAACGGTCATGAATCGCAATCGATTCGGTGAAGCCGCCAACCCGGCCCGGCTTGAGATTCGCGATCAGCGCGCTCTTCATTCCGATCATTGCCTCGACACTGTCAACGCTCGAGATGCTTTCGTCGAGGCAGATCGGAGTCATCAGCAGCCGCTGAAGCTCGGCATGTTCGGTCATTGCATCTGCCGGCAGCGGCTGTTCGATCATGGACATCCCCAACGCATCGATCTCGCGCAGCATTCGGAGATGCTCGGGATTCTCGATCGAGAAGCTTCCATTCGCGTCCACCGCTGTCGCGTTTCCGGCGATGTCACTGACACGGCGAATGGACTGAATGTCAGAAGCCGGAGAGATCTTCAGCTTTACGCGGCGATAGCCGGTCGCGATGGCGTCACGCACACGCATCTCGAGTGCATCGGAGTCGCCAGTCACTCCGATCACGATTCCCGTTTCTACCGAGCCCCGCGGGTCGGACGGTTCGGCGCATGATTCGGCGAGAAGTGACGCGAGCGATTTGTTCTTGCGCATCGAAGCGAGGGCCCACGCTCCCATCTCGACGGCGGCCCGTGCCATCGGATGATCGTCTTGGGCAGCGGCAAGCTGCGCGTGTATTTCACGAGGATGCGAGAACTCTCTGCCTACCGAAGCTGGAATTATTGAAACCGACAGAATGTCCCAGGCGGATTCGACGGTCTCCGTCGTGTAATCCGGGGCCGCGCCTGCAACACATTCACTCCAGACGGACACTCGATCGGCATCGAAAATCTCGAGTAGAATGATTCTTCGGTCTTTCACAATCCCTTTTGCCGTCCGGAATGGTTCGGCGAGAGGGAGTGAGATCTCCCTGAGGATGACGCGATCGAATCGACTCAAGCGGCTTTGGCGGCGAGAGCCTTTCGCACCGCCGGAGCGACGACGGTCCCGTAAAGCTCGATCGATCGCATCACAGTCGCATGAGGCAGCGTGCCGACGCTGAACTGAATCAGGAACCGCGTCATGCCGAACAGCTCGTGCTCGAAGAGAATCTTGTCGATGACCTGCTGGGGACTTCCGAGCACCATCGCGCCGCGCGGTGACCTCTCCGCATCGAACTGCCTGCGCGTTGGTGGTGGCCATCCTCTCTCACGCCCGATCCTTCCCATCGTGTCAGCGTAAGCGGGCCACGCGATGTCGGCGGCGCGCTCGCCATCGTCGGCAATGAGGCCGTGCGAGTTGATGCTCAGCTCGAGCTTCGCCGGATCGTGGCCTGCCCGCTGCGCGCTTTCCCGGTAAAGATCGGCAAAGGGAACGAATCTCTCGGGAGCACCACCGATGATGGCAATCGCAAGAGGAAGCCCGAGAGTGCCGGCGCGAACCACCGACTGCGGAGTTCCGCCGACTGCAATCCAGACAGGCAGCGGATCCTGGATGGGGCGTGGATACACTCCGCGGTCGTCGAGCGATTGAGTGTGCTTCCCCGTCCACGTGACATGTACCTTCTCGCGAATGGCGAGCAGCATCGCAAGCTTCTCGGCGAACAGCTCGTCGTAGTCGCTCAAGTCGTAACCGAAGAGCGGATATGATTCGATGAACGAGCCGCGGCCGGCCATGATCTCCGCGCGTCCCCCTGAAAGGAGATCCAGCGTCGCGAAATCCTGGAACACGCGAACGGGATCGTCGGAGCTGAGAACCGTCACCGCGCTCGTTAGCCGGATGCGCTTCGTGCGCGCGGCTGCCGCGGCAAGAACAACAGCTGGAGACGACACCACGTAATCCGGGCGATGGTGTTCGCCAACTCCGAACACGTCGAGCCCTACCTGGTCGGCGAGCTCGATCTCCTCGATCAGGTCGGCGAGACGCCGCTCGGAGGAGACGACCGTCCCTGTCTCAGGGTCGGCCGTCGCCTCAGCGAACGTGTAAATGCCCAGCTCCATCTCGGTAAAACTACGCGGCCTTGCGCAGCTGACGAGTCGAAGTCGAAACCTCGTCCGCGCTCTTTCTACCGCTGATCAAAGCGTCGATCGAAAACCTGCCTGCACCTGCCAGCGTGATCAAAGCAGTCGATCCGAGCAACGCGAGTGGGAACTCAACCCCGGTCGGCGCGAAGAAGCCGTTCTTGAGGTGAACCTGAAGAATCGCCACCGCCATTGTCGAAAGCAGTCCAAGCGAAGCGACACGCGTCAGCAGTCCGGTGATGAGCGCGAGTCCGCCGAAGAACTCGACGAGTGCGACGAACGGTCCGAGAATGCCGGCCATCGGAATACCCATCTGGCCGAAGGCGCCGGCGGCTCCATCAAAACCGAATACGAAGATTTTCTGCCCGCCGTGAGCGACGAAGATCGCCCCGACAACCACGCGAAGAATCGCGAGTCCGATATTTACCTGGCGCTGTGATGGTGAGCTGAAGATCGACATTTTGTTCTCCTTGTGTTGGGTGTTGTGACGCTGCGTGTGATAACATCTATAATCTCAAAAAAACTCATTCCTGGTTTCTTGCGATCGTGAGGAGCTTGATCAGAGTCCGGAGCTGCTGCTCGGTCATGTGGCCAAGGGATTTCTCGTGCTGCTCGTCGGCGGCGTCGTCGAGGGCATCGACGATCTCCCGTCCCTTTCGCGTGATTCGTGTGGTCACGAGCCGCCGGTCGGCGAGACTTCTCTCGCGTGTGACCAGCCCCGCTTCCTCCATTCGATCGAGCAGACGTGTTGCGTCCGGCATCCGGTTCAGCAGCCGCTGGCTAACCTCGTTTCTGCAGAGCCCGCCAGGCTCGGCACCGCGCAGGATCCTCAGCACGTTGTACTGCGTTCCCGTGATGCCGTGTGGCTTGAGCATCTGCTCGAATGCGTCGCTCAGCGTGTTGGCTGTGCGGACGACATTCAGC
>DASWQD010000442.1:0-2288 GCA_036398255.1 Gemmatimonadaceae bacterium
CGCTCCGCAACGTCATCTTCATCGTCATCGCGCTGATCCTTCTCAAGAACTTCCTGAGCTGGATCGCCGGCCAGCTCGGATCGAGCCTTCAGGAGTACGTCACGCGCGATCTGCGCAACGCGGTATACAACCACATTGCGCACCTGCCCCTCGGTTTCTTTCAGCGAACCAAGACCGGGCAGATTCTATCGAGAGTGATCACCGATACCGCGGAGACACGGCTGGTGCTCACGCAGATCGTCACGTCGTCGCTCCAGAACAGCGCGCTGGTCGTCAGCTATTTCGCCTTCCTCTTTCTCATTTCGTGGAAGATGACCCTGATGGCGCTCGTGATCATTCCGGTTCTCGGAGGAACACTCGCGCCGCTGCTCCGCAAGCTCAGAAAGGGAAACCGGAAGAAAGGGAACCAGCACGGCGAGATGACGAGTGTCGTGCAGGAAGCGGTGAGCGGCATCCGTCTCGTGAAGTCCTTCGGCGCGGAGCAAGTGGAGATCGCCAGGTTCGCCGAGGCGAGCGGGAGGTACGCGCAGCTCACCGTGAGGCTGACGCGGCTGTCGCAGCTCGCGGGTCCTGTCACGGAAGTCGTCGGAACGACCGTCGCAACAGCACTGCTGTGGCTTGGTGCGAGGGAAGTGCTCGTCGAGAACAGGATGTCGGGAGCGGATCTCATCGCGTTCCTGCTCTACGCGCTGAGAATGCTCCAGCCGGTGAAGGCACTCTCACAGCTTCCGACTACCGCGCAGTCGTCGTTCGCAGCAGCGGAGCGACTGTTCGAGATTCTCGACGCGCCATCGGAATCGCAGACCGATACAGGCACTCACGACGTCGCTCGATTCGAGAACGAGATCGCGTTCGAGGACGTTTCGTTTGCATACGCGGATGCTCCGGTGCTCACCCACGTTTCCTTCCGTGCGCGAAAGGGAGAGGTGATCGCTCTCGTGGGCGCGAGCGGGGCGGGGAAGTCCACACTGGTCGACCTGATTCCGCGGTTCTACGAGCTGAAGCACGGCAGGATTACCATCGACGGCGTAGATACACGTGCGCTGAAGCTGCCTGCCTTGCGCGGGCTCACAGGGATCGTGAGCCAGGACACTGTGTTGTTCAACGACACAGTGAGAAACAACATCGCGTACGGCACCGATCGCACCTACTCCGACACCGAGGTCGAGGCAGCGGCACGCGCGGCAAACGCTCACGCGTTCATCTCCGAGCTTCCCGACGGATATGCCACTCTCCTCGGTGAGCGGGGAACGCGGCTGTCGGGCGGCCAGAGGCAGCGGCTTGCGATTGCACGAGCCTTGCTCAGGGATCCACCGATTCTCATTCTCGACGAGGCCACTTCGGCACTCGATACGGAATCGGAGCGACTGGTTCAGGAAGCCGTGGACAGGCTTCTCGAAGGAAGAACCGTTTTCGTAATAGCGCATCGGCTTTCGACAATCGTTCACGCTGATCAGATACTCGTGCTCGAGAGAGGACAGATTGTAGAGCGTGGCACTCACGCGGAGCTTCTCGCGGCGGGTGGCGCGTACAACCGTCTTTACACACTGCAGTTCGGCAAGGCACCAAGGAACGACACCATGATCTCATCGGCGGTATAGGGTGCGCATACTCTTCCTTCATTGCGCGCGGGAGTGGTCGGGCACCGCGAGAGCGTTCGCGGTGGCCGCGCGCGGGCTCGCCGCGCGCGGCTACAACGTCACCTTTCTCGCCGAGCCGCACTCGAGCGTCGAGCAGTCGGCGTCGCGAATGGCGACTGTGGCGTCGCGCATCGGTGGAGACGATCCCGTGGCGCCGAAGAAGGATGTTGCGCCGTTCGAGGTGTCAGCGTTCTCATCCGATGGTCTATGGCTCGGCGCCGCCTGGCGACTCCGGCATCTCTTCAGGAGGTGGGATGCCGATGTCGTGCTCGTTCACACCGACCGCGAACATCTCGTCGCCGCGTTCGCGTGCTGGCTTGGCAGGAGAGGAAAAGTGCTTCGCCGGAATCCTGCCGGCACTCAGTTGTCGATGACGACGACCGCCAAGATCGCGAGCTGGCTTTGCGACACGACTTATCTCTTCGCCAGCGATGTCGACGTAAGGAAGGCGCAGCTCCCGAAGGGTGCGAAGACTTCGGTTGCACGTCTTGGTGTGGATGCATCGCGATATCCCGACCGCATCGTCGCCGGCCAGCCAAAACCCGAAGACATCCGCTACATCATCTGTGTATACGATCCGACGTCGCGCGGGCGCGCGGCGACCGCGATTCGCACGGTGTCGATGCTCGCACCGCGCCACCCTTATCT
>DASWQD010000443.1:0-10089 GCA_036398255.1 Gemmatimonadaceae bacterium
TCAGGGCTCCTTGACCCAAGATCGAGCGCGTGATCGCGCGCTTTCAACGCCGAATCAGGCTTGCCGAGGATCCACAGGGTGCGCGCTTCCTCGCTGTGAAGGAAGACGCCAGGGTCCATGCGATACATCGCGTGGTACAGCGGCCGCTTCTCCATCTCGTACAGATCCGCGGCATCGCGCAGATGCCTGCGCGCGCCTTCCATGTCGCCGACATACATCAGCGAGATGCCGTTGGCGATGTTGGCGCCGAGGAGAATCATTGGATCGCCTATCGCGGTGGCCCATCGGAGGTATTGGTCCGCCACCGTGCGCGACTCCGGTACGTCGCCGGACACGAGATAGTACGCGAAGATCCCCCAGATTATCGGGGCGAGCTCCGGCTGCTGGCCAAGCTCTTCCGCGAGGACGCGTGCTCGCGCCATCGCGACGAGCACATCGGGTGCTGCATAGCCCTGGGTCGCAGCGAGGCTGGTCCCGAGCACGCTCTGGAGCGTGAGCTCGCGGCGTTGTCGCTCCGGACTCTCGGGAACTTTCGCAAGCAGTGCCAGGCCGCGCCGCGCGAGCACCGATGCCTCTTCGTTCGCGAATACTTTCGCCGCGTTCCGCGCGGCGACGGTGAAGAACTCGCTCGCGCGCTCCGACTCGCGTGCGGCCTCGAAGAGAAATCCGAGCTCCGCGGCGAATGGACCGGGTGCGCCTTTCTGAACCGCGAGAATCGTCTCGCCAATGGCCTTGCTGAGCTGAACTCGTCTCGAGACTGACAGCGATGCATACAGCACGTTCTGATACAGGACGTGCACGAATCGATATCGCGTCGTGATCGTGCCATCGGGGAACTCGTGCTCGTCGCGCCGGTTGACGAACGTGTAGATGCGCTGGAGGTCCACGAGCCGCTCCTCGATCTCTCCGGGATCCGCCCCGAGCGCTCGCGCAACGACCGCTGAGTCGAAGTCGTATCCCTGCACTGACGCGGCGACCAGAAGCTGATTGTCGTCATCGCCCAGCTGACCGATCTTGCGCTGCACCATGCTGCGCATCGACTCCGGAAGGTCCCGCTCGAGATCGGGAAGGGAGCCGGTCATGGTCCACTTGCCGTCGGCTTCGCGAATCACGTTCTTCGACTTCAAATAATCCGCGAGGTCGGCGACGAAGAGGGGATTGCCTTCGGTGCGCGAGTGAACGAGGCGTGCGAGCTCAGGGGGAAATGAGCTTCCGGGGAAACGAAGTGCGAGCAGGGCGCGGACTTCGTACTCCGTGAGAAACGAGAGCGGCAGCTCGCGCGCGACACCCCTGGTCTGAAGATCGAGCTTCAGCGCGAGGAACGGGTGCTGTGAAAGCTGAAGCTCGCTCGGACGGAAAGTGATGATCGTGAAAAGCCGGTGACCGCCGAGACGCGTGATTGCGTACGCGAGAAGGTCGACAGTCGAGGCATCGGCCCAGTGAATGTCCTCGATGAAAAGAACGAGCGGCGTTGTCGCGGAGACTTCGGCGAGAAACGCGACGAGCTCGCGCTTGAGCCTTTCCTGCGACGGGGCCGGCGGGGTCGCGCCGGGGCCAGTGTCGAATGGCGCGATCTGCCGGCGCCAGGAAGGAGCCAGGCGGTCGAACGATGAGTGGATCACGCCGCCGGGATCGTCCTTGAGGAGATTCTCGAGCGCGTCGAGAATCGGCAGATATGCTTCCGCTCCGGCGAGTCGCTCGGAGCAGCGTCCGCGAGCGACGAGGTGCGAAGGCCCGCGCGACAGCTCGGAAAGAAAATCCTCGACGAGAGTTGTCTTCCCTATGCCCGGCTCACCCGACACGCAAACCATTCGCGCGCGTCCGGAAAGCGCGTCGGAGTAGTCCTCGCGCAGCGTGGCCTTCTCGAGCTCTCGGCCAACCGTCTCGCCGCGGATCGGCGTCTCGTATGTCCCCGATCCGCGAGGCGCGGGCTCGGCGACAGCGCTGAGCAGAGTCGCGACTTCGATTGCCGACGGACGCGACGCTGGAGTCTTGGACAGCATTCGGGCGAGCATCATGTCGAGCTCGCGGGGAATCTGCGGATTCGTCTTCGACGCGAGTGGCGCGTCGCGCAGGATGATGGAGCTCAGGACGCCCATGTCGGAGCTGGCGTCGAACGGGTGACGCCCGGTGGTCAGCTCGAACAGGACGATACCGAGTGAGAACACATCGCTAGCCGGCGTTATCTCGGCGGCGGTCGCCTGCTCGGGCGACATGTATCGCATCGTCCCCACCACCATGCCCGGCCGGGTCAGGCGCGTGTCGGGGGCTGTCTCCACGCCATCGAGCTCGGCCAGCTGCGCGATTCCGAAATCGAGAACTTTTACGTAGCCGTCCTCGCGGACCATCACGTTCTCGGGCTTGATGTCGCGGTGGACGATCCCTGCCTCGTGCGCGACGGCGAGCGCGCGTGCAGCCTGTGATCCCACGTCGGCGATCGCTTTGACCGACGGCCTGTCCTTGCCGATCTGGCGGAGGGTCGAGCCTTTCACCAGCTCCATCGCGATGAAGTGGCAGCCATCCGCCTCGCCGATCGCATAGATCGTGACGATGTTCGGATGGTTCAATGCCGAAGCGGCGCGGGCTTCGCGGACAAAGCGCTCGAGCGCATCGGAATTGAACTGTGCCCTCTGCGGGAGCACTTTCAGCACCAGCTCGCGCTCGAGCAGCGGATCGCGAGCGCGATACACTTCTCCCATTCCTCCAGCACTGATCCGGGAGACTATTTCGTACCGGTCCAGGGTGCTGCCGGCCTCGAGCGTGTCACGTTGTGCCATGATGCGCTACAAACTTAAGGCCGCGCATGCATCGGCGTGTAACTCCGGCGAGCAAAAACGTTAGCGGGAAATGCGCATCGGCCATATCTTCGGCGGAGCCTGAACGTTCATCCTCGAGTCACGAGCAACGTTGCATCCAGCTTGAGTAATCCGTTCCTCGTTTTCTGGCGCCGCTTCCCGGAAGACACGCGGGGTTATGTCGTCGCGTTCGTCACGACGCTTGCAGCGGCAGTTGTAGGCCTGCTGCTCCGCCCGTACCTCGAGCGAAGCATCTTCATTCTCTTTGCTGCGCCGATTGCGCTCACCGCCTGGTATGGCGGAAAAGGTCCGGCGCTGGCGGCGACGATCCTGGGGCTCGTCGCCGTTGACCTCGTATTCCTCGCCCATGCGGGCTCGCTGATGCCGTCCGAGTCGAGCGACGTCGTAGCCATAGGCGTCTACCTCTTTGTCGGGCTCACGATCGTCCATCTCAGCAACCTGCTGCGCTCTTCCCGCGACGAAGCCCAGGAAAACGCGAGGGCGCTTCAGGACCAGGCGATGGAGCTCGAGCTCCAGAAAACCGAGCTCGAGCAGCAGACGCAGGAAGCACAAAGTCTGAGCGAGGAGCTCGAGGAAGCGCACGAAGCGCTGAAGAGGAAATCGCAGTCGCAGCTCGCCGAAGCGCAGTCGCTCGCGAGGCTTGGAAGCTGGGAATGGGACATCGAGCGCGATGCGATCACGTGGTCGGATGAGATGTACCGGCTCTATGGAATCGCGCCCGGCTCGGAAGAGATCGACTACAAGCGCTATCAGTCGCTGCTGCATCCCGAGGATCGCGACATAGTGAATGAAGCAGTGTCGCATTCACTCCAGACCGGCGCGCCCTTCTCCTATGATCACCGGGTAATCCGCGTGGACGGAGTCGAGCGAATCTTCCACGCACGCGGCAAGGTAGTGCGGGATTCGAATGGAAAGCCGATCCGCATGTACGGCACCGGGCAGGATGTGACGGAGACTCGTCGGGCTTCCGCAGCGCTTCAAGGCGCGGCGGAGTATGCGGCGCGCCAGGCGACAGCGGAGGCAGCAGCACAGCACCTGAATCGAGTTTTCGCGCAGGCGCCGGTGGTCATCGGCGTCCTCGCGGGGCCGGAGCACCGCTTCGAGCTCGTGAACGAAAAAGGCTACGAGACAATCGGCAGGTCGCTGCTCGGAAGGACAGTCGCGGAAGCGATTCCTGAATTCGTGGAGCAGGGATTCGTCGAGCTACTCGACAGCGTCTTCGAGAAGAACGAGCCGTACGTAGGCAACGAAGTGTTCGTGAAACTCTCGGACAGTCCTGCCGGCGGCTACTTCAACTTTGTTTTTCAGCCGCTCAGCAACGATGCAGGGGTCTACGCGCTGCTTGTCGTCGCGATCGACGTGTCCGACCTGGTACGCGCGCGAATCGCCGCAGAAGAGGCGCAGAAGGAGGCTCTCGCTGCGAGCCGCGCGAAGAGTGACTTCCTCGCGAGGATGAGCCACGAGCTGCGCACGCCGCTCGCGGCGATCATGGGCTACGGCGAGCTGCTGGCCGACGGAATCACAGGGCCGGTGAACGAAGAGCAGAAGCGGCAGCTCGCGAGAATCCGCGCGAGCGCCAACCATCTGCTCTCGATCATCGATGAGATTCTCACGCTGGCGCGAATGGAAGCGGGGAAGGAGAAAGCGGATCTCCACGATGTCGATGTCACGGAGCTAATGGATTCCGTCGCGTCGATGGCCGAGCCTCTCGCATCAGCGAAGGGGCTCGCGTTCAAGGTCGAAGTCGAACCCCGTGATCTCCAGGTCCATACCGATCCGGTGAAGCTGCGCCAGGTCCTGCTGAACCTTCTATCGAATGCGGTGAAGTACACTAACGCCGGCTCGATCACGGTGAAGAGCGTGGCGAACAACGGTGTCGTGGATTTTTCCGTGACGGACACCGGAGTCGGTGTCGGCGAAGAACACCTCGAGAAAATCTTCGAGCCCTTCTGGCAGGTGGAGCACACTACCACCCGCCGTGCCGGAGGAACCGGCCTGGGCCTCGCCGTCACCCGTCAGTTTGTGGATCTGCTCGGCGGAAAGATCGAGGTCGAGAGCGAGCTCGGGCGCGGGAGCACGTTCAGGGTTCTCATTCCCGGCAATCGATAACCGACAGAATTTCTACCAGCCGAGAACGAGAGCGAACATCAGCGGCGCGACGATGCTCGCATCGCTTTCAATGATGAACTTCGGCGTGTCGACGCCCAGCTTGCCCCATGTGATCTTTTCATTCGGCACTGCTCCGGAGTACGATCCGTAGCTCGTCGTCGAATCGGAGATCTGGCAGAAGTATCCCCAGACTGGAACGTTTTCGCGCTGAAGATCCTGGTGCAGCATCGGCACCACGCAGATGGGGAAGTCGCCCGCGATTCCGCCTCCGATCTGGAAGAATCCGATAGTCGAGTCGACGCTCGAGTTCGTGTACCACTCGGCCAGCGTCGTCATGTACTCGATGCCGGTCCGGACCGTGTGAACGTTTTTCACGTCGCCGGAGATGCAATGGCCTGCGTACATGTTGCCGAGAGTCGAATCCTCCCAGCCGGGAACCCACATCGGGAGATTCTTTTCGGCCGCCGCGACCATCCACGAGTTCACGGGATCGATCTGATAGCTGCCCTCGAGTGACCCGTTCCTGAGGATCCGGTACATGAACTCGTGAGGGAAGTAGCGCTCGCCCGCCTTGTCGGCTCGAACCCACTCGTCGAGAACCGCCTTTTCTATCCGGCGCATCGCTTCCATCTCGGGGATGCACGTATCCGTGACGCGGTTCATGTGCCGCTCGAGGAGATCCTGCTCGTCCTCGGGCGTCAGGTCGCGGTAATGCGGAACCCGCTCATAGTGGTCGTGGGCGACGAGGTTGAAGATGTCCTCCTCGAGGTTTGCGCCGGTGCAGGTGATCGCCTGCACCTTGTCCTGGCGGATCATCTCGGCGAGTGAGATGCCCAGCTCGGCCGTGCTCATCGCTCCGGCGAGGGTGATCATCATCTTCCCGCCCCCCTCCAAATGACCAGAGTAGGCATCTGAAGCGTCTATTAACGCAGCCGCGTTGAAGTGCCTGTAATGGTTTCTGAGGAACTGGCTCACGGGTCCGCCGTTGGCGGCCCTCGCTGAGCCAGGTGAAGGCGCCTTTGTTGTCTTTTTCATGCGTGATGCTAACCGGCTTTTTGGAAGGGTTCAAGGAACAGCCCGACGAGTCATCTCTTGCACAGACCATACTCGCGAAGTCCACATCGCCAGGTGCATCGCTGAGACTGGCGCTTCGCTGAGCGATTGCGAAAGTTATCGGTGAACCGACAAGCGGAATCGATGACAGCTGCAGCCACTGGTACAAACCTCGTAACGATCCAGGATCTCACTCGCGCCGCGGAAGTTCTCGCACCGGTTGCGATTCGCACTCCGCTCCTGTTCGACGACGTGCTGAGCGCGCGCCTCGGCGCTGAGATCAGGTACAAACCGGAGTGTCTCCAGCGAGCCGGCGCGTTCAAGTTCCGTGGCGCGTACAACTTTCTTCATTCGCTGCCCGCGGACATGCGGGCACGCGGAGTAGTCGCGCCGTCGTCGGGGAACCACGGCCAGGGCGTCGCAATGGCTGCGCGGTTGTTCGGGATACCGGCAACGGTCGTGATGCCGACCAACGTCACTGCGGCGAAGCGCGCGGGCGCCGAGCGACTGGGCGCGAAGATTGTGCTCGCCGGCACAACCACCCACGAGCGGGCCGAGAAAGCGCGCGAGATATGCGATGCCGAAGGGCTGACGATGGTGCATCCATACGATGATCCGATGATCATCGCGGGGCAGGGAACCGTCGGACTCGAGATAGCTGAAGATCTTCCGGACGTGGAAATGGTCCTGGTGCCGGTTGGTGGTGGTGGGTTGAGCGCGGGTGTCGCGACCGCGATGAAGCTGATGGTGCCGGGAGTTCGTGTCGTGGGAGTCGAGCCCGTGAGCGCTCCAAAGCTTTATCGTGCGCGGCAGACGGGAGCTCCGGTGCGATTGAACTCAACCGGTGGTCTTGCCGACGGACTTCAGGCGACGGAGATCGGAGGCAAACCGTTCGAGCACCACCAGGCGTACGTGGACGACGTGGTTCTCGTAGATGACGCACCACTCCCGGCCGCCATGCAGCACCTGCTCGACAGAATGAAGGTCGTTGTCGAGCCGAGCGGTGCGATCACGGTTGCTGCGTTGATGACCGGCGCGGTGAGGCCGAAGGGCGTGACCGTCGCCGTGCTCAGCGGCGGGAACGTGGAGTGGGACGGCCTGCGTCAGATCCTGCCGAGTAACTAGCGCACCTGCCCGCGCGATAATCGCGCGGAGTACAGTCGAAGAAGTTCGTCGCCCAGAGGCCGCGCCGTGCCTTTCGTGCGTCGGCGACAGCGCGCCGAATTCTTTCGACGTATCTGACGTTCGGAGGATACACGAGCGATGTCGCGTATCCCGACCGCGCCATCTCTTCGTTCGCCATTCGGCCGTTCGGAAGATAGACGTAGCCGAGAAGTCGCTTGTACGTGTCGCGAGGCCTTGCGTCGGTTTCGACTGTGACCAATGTGCCGAGCGGAAGAATTCTCTCGAGTGCCGCTCTTGCTTCGCTGCCCGCTGAACCCTGGGCCAGCTCGGGAGCGTCGATCAGCAGGAGTCTGATTCTTCCCGCGCTTCCGCACTGCATCGAGTCGCCGTCGGAGATTCTGCTGACCTTGCATCGAATAGTTTCACCGACTGGCGGCTCGGAGTCGCGCGCGGCGACATTGCAGGCGGCGATCGAGAGAACGAAGATCGCCGCCCGGGCTGAGTGAAAGGTCAGAGCTGGCTCGTGCAGTGAGGGCAGCGAGTGGCGGCATCCTCGATCGGCATCTTGCAGAACTGGCAGGTCCTGACGCTGACGGGGGGCGGCGCGGGCTTCTCGAGAAGCTTCGAGATGCGCCAGATGACCAAGGCGATAATGATGAAGTTGAGGACGATGCTGGCGAAATCACCGACGCCGAACTTCACGCTACCGACGTCCCAGGTCGCTTTCTGCCACTCGCCTCCGGGCGTAACGGCCCCGACTATCGGCATGATGAAATCGTCGACGATCGCCTGGACGACCTTGCCGACCGCGCCGCCGAGAACGACAGCGAGTGCCAGCGCGACGAAGTTTTCCTTCAGCAGGAAGTTTCTGAAATCCCGAAGCACGTACGCCCCTTGCGAGAGTTTTCCAGAAATAGCTCGAAAACGCACGAACGGAAAGGTCGGGGGTATACAGATGATTGTTCGGCAAATGCCGATTGGTTAAAATCCATGGCTACCCTGGGTGAGAAGGACTCCCCGAGTTCCCCCGACAGACTTGAATTCATCGTTCGACTTCCAGCCTCCTACTGAAGCCGCAGGGCAGCGTCGCCTACCGCGAACGCTGCTTCGGCTTGCCGCGGCATTGTTTGTCGTCGGGGGAGGCTGCGGGGAGGGAACTGCTCCGCCGCAGCCGGTAGCCACGGTCACGATCCAGACGACGAACGCGGTCGAGGTCGTACCAGGGGGCGCGCAGATGCTGACCGCCGTTCCCAGGGATGCGAAGGGGAACGCGCTGTCCGACAGGCCAATCACGTGGTCGAGCTCCGACGAGTCGAAGGTCACCGTCTCCGTCGGTCTCGTCACGGGTGTCGCGCTCGGAAGTGCAACGATAACGGCGAGCTCCGAAGGGAAGACTGGAAGCGTCAACGTCACGGTCAAGGATGGCGGCGTCGTCTCGGCGACGGGCACGACGTTCTCGGCGCAGGGAGGCGCCGTGAACGTGAACGTTCCGGCGGGAGCAGTGTCCCAGACGTCGAGCATAACTGTGGGACCGGCATCGGGTGCTCCTGCGAGCGCGCGTCTCCTTTCGGGAACCGCGTTCGACTTCGGCCCTCCGGGATTGACCTTCGCGCAGCCGGTGACGATCACGCTCAAGTACAACCCGTCATCGATTCCCGGAGACAATCCCGAAGCTGGTCTTCAGCTCTATGAAGTCGTGGGAACTTCGTGGCGCGTAGTGACGGGCAGCACCGTCAACGTGAGCGCGAAGACTGTGTCGGGCGCGGTGACCCGCGTCGGCACGTATGCAGTGATGACTCTTCCGAAAGTCGAGACCGTGACCGTCGGCGGAGACCTGTCATCGATGGCTGTCGTCACCACCCGGCAGATCACCGCCACGCTGCGCGACAACGAGGGCACTACGCTGACGCGGCCGATTTCGTGGAGCAGCTCCGATCCCGCCATTCTTTCGATCGACGCATCGACCGGTGTTGCGACCGCAAAGACACCGGGTACGGTGACCATCACCGCGGCATCAGAAGGAAAATCGGGAACAGCATCACTCACGGTGGTCCCTGGCCCGCCGTCGAAGATCGTCGTCAACGCAGGTGACAACCAATCAGCTGCCGCAGGCGCGACAGTTCCTGTCGCACCGTCGGTGAAAGTGACTGACGCGGGCAACAATCCGATCGCAAACGTCGCAGTAACCTTCGCGGTGGGCACCGGCGGTGGCAGCATCACCGGCGGGTCGACGACCACTAACGCATCGGGAATCGCGACCGTTGGAAGCTGGAGACTCGGCACGAGTGCAGGTCCCAACACGCTCGTAGTCACTTCGCCTGCAATCAGCGGCGCGTCCTTGACGATTCAGGCTGCAGGCGGCGCCGGCCCGGCCGCGAACATTGCGGCGTTCGCGGGCAACGGCCAGACGGGAACTGCGGGCGGGAACATCCCGAATCCTCCGAAAGTGAAAGTCACCGACGCCAACGGAAACTTCGTCGCCGGAGTCGCAGTCACGTTCGCAGCGGGAAGCGGAAGTGGAACGGTGACCGGAGGCTCCGTTGTGACTGATGCCGCAGGCATCGCTACGGTCGGAAACTGGAAGCTCGGCACGACTCCCGGCGCGCAGACGCTTGTTGCAACGTCGGCGGGTCTCGCCGGAAGTCCCGTCACGTTCACAGCGACGGCGGTCGCACCCGTTCCAAGCAGCCTCGCGGGATTCGCGGGCAACAATCAGACGGCCCGTCCGGGCTTTCCTGTGCCAATTCTGCCGGCGTTCATCGTCACCGATCCGGCGGGCGTTCCGGTACCCGGAGTGACGGTCACCTTTACTGTGACTGCGGGCGGTGGGACACTCAGCAGTCCAACCTCGGTGACAAATACGGACGGGATCGCGACTGTTGGCTGGACACTTGGACCTTCAGTTGGTCCGAACTCGCTTCAGGCCAGCATTCCGGGAGGCATTCCCGCGGTCACGTTCAATGCGACGGCCCAGGCGGCACCGCCG
>DASWQD010000444.1:0-4251 GCA_036398255.1 Gemmatimonadaceae bacterium
GAGGCGGGGGCGTTTTTCTTGTGAAGGAGAGATCAGAGTACCCGAAAAACCAGAGAAGACGGTACCGGGTACCTGATAAACCACAGAAGACGGTACCGGGTACCTGAAAAACCAGAGAAGACGGTACCGGGTACCTGATAAACCACAGAAGACGGTACCCGATACCTGAACAAACACACACGACCGTATACCATAACGAAAGGACAGACATTCGCCCTCAAACCATTTTTCGTCGCAAGCCTTCGAGCATTTTCCTGATGCTGGAGATTTCCTGATCAAGGTGCGCGCAGTCGTTCCAGCCTATTACGTGAATGTTTCGGGCGTGGTTAACGTGATTCTCCAGCTCTGAGGAGGATGCGATCGCGTACGTAAGGAATCGCGCAAATTCCTTTCTGCTCCTGTGTCCGCTCCCTTCTGCGATGTTTGCCCCGATTGAGCCAGCGGCGCGCTTCATTTGATCCGACAATTCCTCATGACCGGCGTCTTTAACTCCATGGGCAAATGAATACACGGTGACTGCCAGGACTTCGGACTTCTGCCACACCCGAAGTTTTCGGTAATCGGCCATCGAGGTAAGGTGGCCCGGCATGCGAACGATCCCATGATCACCTTGTCGCGGTCATGGCTGAAGCATTCCGTCGATGCGGCGGTGTGATACCTGATACTGTCTTCTATGGGTTTTCGGGTACCAGGTACCGTCTTCTCTGGTTTTACAGGTACCGGGTACCGTCTTCTCTGGTTTTTCAGGTACCAGGTACCGTCTTCTCTGGTTTTTCAGGTACCGGGTACCGTCTTCTCTGGTCGTTCTGCATCGAAGGTTTCTGGTTGCATGCGCGCCAGGCGGATGTCAGTGTTGCCCGCTTGAGCAGTTTCCTTGCGCTTCATGATCAAACGCGCAGGATTGACGCTGATCGAAGTGATCGTGGCGATGCTCCTCTTCGCGACTGGAGCTCTCGCTCTTGCTGCTGGAACGGCAACGATCACGCGACAGATGACCGTAAGTCTGCTTCGCTCCCGCTCCGCAGCGTTCGCACGCACGCGCAGCGAATCCGCCCATGCCCGCGGATGTTCCGGTATTGCGAGTGGATCGGAAACGAGAGACGGTATTCGATCGGCTTGGACCATCTCGGGAAGTACCGCAGTCACCCTCGACCAGCTGCTCGAGCGACGCGGGATCGGCCGGCTTGAGACGGATCGTTTTCTCTCCACCATTCCATGCGACTGAGCCGCCGAGCGTTCACACTCGTCGAGCTCGTTGTGGCCGCGGCAATCGCCGGTGTTGCGGCAGCGATCATGACCGCCACGCTTGTCCGCCAGCAGAAGTTCTTTTCATCCGCTGGAGAAGTTCTCGCGGTGCGCTCGCAGCTTCGCGATGGCGCAGACATTCTCGCAACCGACATCCGCTCGGCATCTGTGGCCCGGTTCGGGTTGCCTGTAATGACTGACACTGCGATCGAGATGACGACCGTGATTGCTTCGTCGGTGGTGTGCACGTCCGCCTCGGTGACGAGTGTCGGCCTCCCTCCGGTGAATCTCGTGTCGGGGAGCACACTGACGTCGATGCTCGCGCCACCGGACACAGGCGACATGGCCGCGATTTTCACCATGGCAGGGGGCATCTCCGACTCGGCAAGATGGGACACGTATCGCGTGGCTGCATTCGCGTCGCGATCGATTGCTTCGACCTGCCCTTCGTCGACGGGATTCGTCACACCGGGCGATGAGTTTACAGGTGCAACCGGTTTTCTCCTCACTTTGTCGACCGCGGCTCCTGCGCCGCTGCGAAAGGGCTCGATCGTTCATTTCCTGCGGCGAGCTCGCTACAGCCTCTACAGATCATCCGATGGCGACTGGTATCTGGGCTATCGCCGTTGTGGAGCGGTCGCGCCGCATGCGTGCGGAGCGATTCAGCCAGTGAGCGGCCCGTACGCGCCGTACCGTGCGAGTGGCTCATCCGGAATGTCGTTTCGCTACTACGACGCAACCGGAGCCGAGGTGGCAGGAGGCGGAGGCACGACGGTGGCTCGCGTCGACATCGTTCTCCGCGGCGAGGCACGTTTCGGCATCTCTCTCGCCGGCGACGCGCGCCGGGCCTGGGATGACTCCGCGATCGTATCGGTCTCGCCGCGCAACAGAGCTCGATGACGAACAGGCCTGGCTTTGCGCTCGCCGGGGCCATCGTAGCGGTAGTGCTCATCGGCGTGCTGGTCACGGGGATTCTGTTCTCTGCGAGCCAGGAAACACATGCTACGGCGGCGCAGGTAACCGACCAGAAGGTATTCGCTTACGCTGAGCGAGCGGTCTTCGAATCGATCGCCGCATGGGAATGCCCGGAATGTGACGGAATGGCCGCTGGATCAGTCATTATCCGAAATCCCGCACCATCGCCGCCGCTCGAGAGCACGGTGTTCATAACACGGCTCGACAGCGCGCTGTTTCTCGTTACAGGCGAAGGTCGAATGACCGGCACCGGCGAACCTGCGCTGCGCCGGCGAGTGTCCGTCGCGGTGAAAATCGCCCGCGATTCCCTCGGCCGTGCATCCGCGTCGCGCATCGACGGCACTTCATGGACTGCCGTGTGGCAGATGTAGCGCAAGAATCACTCGCAATCTGCAATACCGTCTGTTACCTCGCCGCCACGTGAATCGTGTCTAGCGTGCAATCAACTGAAGTCTCCTACCCCAGGACAATATGGCGCTCTTCGGCCGCAGGAAAACGACAGTAGGGCTCGACGTTGGATCGGGCCTGATCAAGATCGCGGTAATCGATCACAGCAAGGGTGGACCCGAGCTGGTGAAAGTCGCGATCACCAAGCTTCAGCCTGACGCGATTGTCGAAGGCGAAGTGATGGATCCCGGCATTGTGTCGGACGCCATCCGCGCTGCGCTCGACAACGCCGGTGTCAGCGGCAGACACATCGTCACCGCGGTAGGTGGACGCGACGTGATGGTGAAGAAGATCCAGACCGAGCGCGTGAAGGAAAAGCAGGCGCGCGAGCTCATGCGCTGGGAAGCGGAGCAGCACGTGCCCGATGTGGAGTCGGTCGAGCTCGACTTCCAGATCCTGGACGAGTCGAAGAACGCGGACGAGATGAACGTGCTTCTTGTCGCAGCGAAGCGCGATCTCGTGGACGCGAAGATCCGCATCCTCGCGGACGCCGGAGTTACTCCGAGCGTCGTAGACGTCGATGCGTTCGCGCTGCACAACGCGTTCGAGGTGAACTATCCCGAGGCGATGAAAGGCTTCGTCGGCCTCGTCAACGTCGGCAATGAAGTCACCAACGTGAACATCATGGACAATGGCGTTCCGGTCCTCACTCGCGACCTGCCGCTCGGCACGCGTCGCTTCAGCGAGGATCTCCAGCGCCAGCATGGTCTCACGGCGCGTGATTCCGAAAACATGATTCGCGGCTATGATCGCACTCCGCAGCTCGACAGCATTCTGTCGATGCGGGTCGAGGAGATCGCTCTCGGTGTCGAAAGAGCGGCTGGATTTCTCGCGACCTCCCGCAATACGGCGCAGCTCCGTGCCGTCTACATCTGCGGCGGCGGCTCGCGCACACCAGGTCTTGCCGAGCTCCTCGGCGACCGGCTGAAGATCAAAGTCGAGCACGCAAATCCGCTTGCACGCCTCAACATCCGCGATGGAGCGATGGAGTCGCTGTCGACCGATGAGGTCGCCCCGCTTCTGATGCTTCCCATCGGGCTGGCGCTCCGCCAGTAGCCCGCACCGGACAAATACATGATTCAGGTCAATCTTCTCCCGGGCTCCGCAAGCAAGTCGCAGCGTCGCGACTTCAACATTTCCGGAATGATCTCCGGCGTGGCGTCGAGCGTTTCCGACAAATACCTCATCGGCGCGGTTGGAACCGTGTCGGCGGTGGTTCTGACCGTCGGCTTCCTTTTCATGGGGCAGGCCTCCCGCGAGCGCACACTCGTCGAGCGCGAGCAGCGCGCGATGCAGGATTCGGCTCGCTACAAGGTGGTGCTCCAGGCAAAGGCGAAGGCCGAAGCCAGCCGCGATTCGCTCTATCATCAGGTTGCGATCATCAAGTCGATCGATGACAGCCGGTTTCTCTGGCCGCATCTGCTCGAGGAGATCAGCAACTCGCTTCCGCAGTACACGTGGCTGACTGTAGTCACCCAGACGAGCGCACCGCCGAGCTCGGCGTTCCAGGACACCGCGAAGCGCGCTGCGGCGCAGAACACCGAAGGCAAGAGCAAGGAAGCCATCGCGGCCGAGAAGAAGGCG
>DASWQD010000445.1:0-12214 GCA_036398255.1 Gemmatimonadaceae bacterium
CACTATGGTGACGCCGATGCCGCGCCGCTTGAACAAGAGCGTTTCGCCCATGATCACCGCCGCCATTCCGGCGACCAGTGTCCCCACTCCCATGCCCACGTCCGCGAAGCCCTGGAGCTGCGCAATCAATGCACCGGAGAACGCGACGAAGCCATTCGCGAGCGCGAGTCCCAGCTCGATCATGCGCCGCCGGTCGACACCCTGCGCAGTGATCATCGCCGGGTTGTCACCGACTGCGCGCATCGCCATCCCGAAGTCGGTCTTGAGGTAAAGCGTGACGATCACGCCGAGTATCAGCGTGATGACGAGGAAGAGGAGCCCGAGCGACACGTCATCCGACCAGTTGAGGGAAGCGGGGATCAATTTGTGAACACTGTTGACTACAGTATTCGCATTGAGAAGCGACACGTTGGATCTGCCCATCACGTGCAGGTTCACAGAAAACAGCGCGGTCATCACAAGGATGCCGGCGAGCAGGTCTTTCACTCCAAGCCGCGTGTGAAGCACTGCCGTGACGTAGCCCGCAATCATTCCCGCAACGATTGCAACGAATGTGGCGACGAGCGGATCCGATCCGGAAAAGATCATCGACGCGGCGACTGCACCGCCGAGCGGGAAGCTTCCGTCGGGAGTGATGTCGGCGAACCGAAGAACGCGCGACGCGAGATATACCCCCCAGGCGAGCGCTGCGAAGGCAAGTCCCTGCGTGATCGCCACGATCCAGAATTCCAGCGGGTTGTTCCGTCGCCGCGGCGGTACCTGTTCAACCTTCTGGCCGGCGACCGCGGCGACTGTCACCGCACCTCCGCCGATGATCGAGTCCGCGCGGCTTACGATCGCGGAAGGAATCGTGATTGTATAGTCTCGCGCAGCATCGAGATTGACGAGCAGGGTTCGCTTGTCGGATCGTGCGAACGGAATACTCGCCGGATTTTCTCCGCGGAGAACGCGAATGAGTATCAGCCCGGCGTCGTAGCCGTTTTCGAAAAAGCTGAGACCGAGTGCGAGTGGAGCGCCCTCGAAGCTGGTGGATGTCGAGACGAGCGGCATCCTGGCCTGGCGCGTGGCTTTCACGACGGCGGAGTACCCTCCACCGATCATGACGCTCGGGATCTGCACGACACCGCGTGCGCCCTGTGCCTTGAGAGCCTGAATTCCCGCGGCGATGTCCGCTGGTGACGTGCATGCGACGGTGATCAACCTGACACCGGCAGCAGACGCCCCCTCTTTCACCCGCTCGAGATAGAACTCGGCGAAGGGGTCGGCAGGATCGAACAGCGTTCCCCAGACTTTCACTTCCGGAAAGGCCGTGGCGGCCAGAACCACAGCGGAGTCAACCGGCAACGGAATCTCCGCTCCGGTGACGTTCGGCCGGTGACTTGTCGGCGAGGTGCCGGCGCCGATGATGTATGGATTCGCGACGGCGCCGAACACGTGCGGCCGGTCGGTGATCGCCTTGAGCGCGGCCTGCGTTGCGACGGAGGATATCGTCACAACGTGCGTCACGTTCTGCTGAAGGAACTCGCTCATGATGAGCGAAAGCGACGGAACATCGCCCTGAGCGTTGCGCTCGAGGATCGTTACCGATGAATCGCCGACGATTCCCGAATCAGCGAGCGCCTGGAAGAATCCGGCGCGGGCTTCGTCCAGCGCGGCAGATGACGAAATCTGCGCATAGCCGATAACGCTTTTCGCGCTATCGTCGTCTTTCCCGCAGGCGGCAGTGACCGCGGAAAGGACGACGAGGACCATCCGAAGATTCTTTGTTACAACCGAGCCGCGAATGTTGTGCTCCGTTGTGGAGCGCAGACTCTACAAGCGGCCCGGGTGACCTGTCAAGAGAAACGCTAGGCGTTGACCGCAACGGTGAGCGTTGCCGTGTATCCAGCGGCTACGCTTCCCGTCATCGTCGCGAGCTCGAGCGACGAGCCATCGCTGAAGACATTGTCCGAGGAAAGCGAAACTTGTGAGAGATTGGTGATGCTCTGCTCGTATCCGGCAGTCGCGTACACCGCATCGCATGCCGACTTCGGCAGCGCAATCTGGGATGTGGCGATCTTGTTTCCCACGTTCGTCGCGGCTGTGAGGCTGCGATACACCTCGAAATGGATATGCGGCCATCGTCCCGCATAGCATGCAGGGAAGATGGACGTGAAGCTCACCTTTCCGCTCGCGTCGGCCGCCTGCACGCCGCGGAGATAATTCTGATTCGTCGCGCCGCTCGTGTAGAGCGAGTAGCGGCCGAGCCTGTCGCAGTGCCACAGGTACACGGCGTAATTCGCGAGCGCCGCGCAGCTCGCGGCGGAGACGATCGTGAGATTGATCGTGAGCGGGATACCATCCGCGGTTCCAGTCAGGCCGGCGAAGCTCGAGCGGATGTCGGTTCGAGCGACGCCCGTGAGATTGAGGACATTCGCACCGTTCGATCCGTCGCCCGGATATGGCCCGGCAGTCTCCTCGGGAATCTTCGTGCACACTCCGTCCAGTATTCCGCCATCATCGATGGTGTCGGTGGCGCTGCATCCGAAGAGCTGCAGTGCAGCGAGCCCAAAGCCGAACTTTGCCGCTGATCTGAGGAGTGCACGCCGGTCCATCGTTGCACCGGTCTGAAGGAGGTCCCGATGGAGTCCACCGAAATCGTCGTGGTCGTCGTGATAGCTCACTATTGAATTCCTCGCGCTGTGTGCGAATGTGTTTCAACACTCGAAACGGATTGCACCCTTAGTGCCGTCACAACGAGGAAGTTTTTCCGTAGTTGCCGCCCGATTACATTGATGAAATGCACAGCTTTCTAAGCGCAATCGGGTGGCTCACGACGGTGCTCGTGGTCATCCTTGGCTTCATATATGTAGGGCTCGTGTGGCTCGTGACCGTTCCGTTCGACCGGGGCCGTTACCACGCGGGGCGGGCGTTTCGCCATCTTGCAGTAGCTCAGGTGACTCTGAATCCCTTGTGGCGGTTCGAGACCGACGGCAAGGGACCACCGGATCCGCGCAGGCCCTATGTCGCCGTGTCGAATCACGAATCGTACGCCGATATCTTCCTGATCAGCCATTTCCCGTGGGAGATGAAATGGCTCGCCAAGGACGCCGTGTTCAGGATTCCGGTGATGGGATGGCTGATGCGCATGGCCGGCGACATCCCGATCAAGCGCGGCAACCGTGACAGCGTGTTGACTGCGCTGGCGGAATGTCGCAAGCGACTGCAGAACCGCGTGAGCGTGATGATTTTCCCCGAAGGCACGCGGGCGCCGACAACCGAGATGCTTCCTTTCAAGGACGGGGCGTTCAAGCTCGCGGTCGAGACCGGTGCGCCGATTCTGCCGATTGCCGTCGCAGGAACGCGCCACTGCATGGCGAAGCACAGTTTCAAGTTCCGCCGTGCTCGCGCAAAGGCGAGAGTGCTCGATCCAATCCCGGTGGACGGATTGACTCCCGCGGACGTTCCCGCGCTCAAGGAGCGTACACGACAGGTTATCGATTCAGCGCGGCGCGAGCTACAGCGCGAGCTCGGGCTGGCATGAACCTGGACCCAGACGGTGGCGGGTCATGAGTTTTCGGTTATCCAGTCCTGGGTTGTACCGTTTCAAACCGTAAAACTCACAACCGGAAAACCAGTAACCCGCTACGCGCCACCGTCTGGGTTTACTTCCTGTCAAACAGCCAGTGGTACGCAGCCGGAAATTCGCGTCGCCAGAACCACTCCGAGTGTTTTCCATCAGGACGGATGTAAGCCGCAACGTTCACGTCGCGACGAAGTCCGGCGCCGATCAGAGCCTCCACCATCCGCTCCTGATCCTTTACGTAGATGCCCGCTTCCTCTCCTGTCGCAGCTTCCTGCGCACCGCTCACGAAATAGAGTCGGACGTCAGGCTTGAGCGGCGCTGCATCCCTGACCTGCGCGTAAGCTTCGGGCGCCACCCAGAACGCCGGTGAGAATACTCCCGCGCGCCCGAACACGTCGGGATATCGGAGCGCGGCGTAAAGTGAGATGAGCCCGCCCATACTCGACCCTGCGATGCCGGTGTTGAGCCGGTCAGTCAGTGTACGATATCGCGAGTCGATGTACGGCTTGAGAGTCTTGACGAGAAAGTCCACATACTCGTCGCCTTCTCCGCCGCCGTACTTCGCGTTCTTCCACGGAGAATACTCGTCGAAGCGCTTGCTGCCTCCGTGATCCACGGCGACGACGATGGCTCCTTTGTCGCCAAGTGCATGCAGGCTGTCGAGCGTCTCGTCGACTCCCCACTCGCCGACAAAGCTCGTCGCATCGTCGAACACATTCTGCCCGTCGTGCATGTACAGCACGGGATAGCGCGTGCTCCCTGATTCGTATCCTGGCGGCAGATAGATCCACACACGCCTGCTGCGCGACAGCTCGGGGATCCTGAAGTCTTCGCTTAAAATCGAAACCGTCGGCCTCGCGGAGTGTTGTCGCACGATCTTCTTTGCGGGATCGCGCCATCCCGCAACGCGCCCGACGTATGCAGCGCCACTCCCGGGCACAGCTACCACGCCACGGTTCGGCATGTCCTTCCCCGCACTGTCCGTCTCCACAGCATCCCAGGATCCGAGCGTGAACTTGAACTCGATCGGGCCGCGGACGCTGTCGGGAAGGGAAATGATATAGTTGCCCTTTCCGTCAGGCTTCAGGCGATACGCTGAATCTCCAGGATTCCATCCGTTGAAGTTCCCGGCGACGAACACTGATACTCCCGCCGGAGTGTATGCCGGAACCTGCTCGACTCGAATGGAAAAACCGCTGCGCGCGGGCGGCGCTGTCGAAGCCGGCGGTTTTGCGCAAGCGAACAGGAAGGCACAAAACGCAAACAGCCCCGCCGGCAGATACCGGCGGGGCTCGAATGCAAATGCTGCGTGTCGAATCCTAGTAACCCGTGTTCTGCGTGAGGTTCGGATTCGCGAGGAGCTCGGACGCCGGCAGCGGATACAGATTCCGGAATGACTCCGTGACCTTCCCTGCCTTGAGTCCACCCTTCCACGCCCACAGCCCCTGGTCCGTGAACTGCCCGAACCGGATCAGGTCGGTGCGACGGTGTCCTTCCCAGTAGAGCTCGCGGGAGCGCTCGTCCTTGAGGAATGCGAGCGTCAGCTGCGCGCCCGTGATGTTGCCGGCGGTGTTGCCGTACGCGCGGGTCCTGAGCGCGTTCACATATGCGAGCGCCTGCGCCTGCGTGCCGCCACCGTTTCGCAGAAACGCTTCCGCATACATCAGATACGCGTCGCCTAGTCGGAACATCGGGTAATCGGTGTCCATGAAGCCGGCGTCGGATCCCGGTACGCCCGCGGACGTCACGTTCTGGAACTTCGGCGCCGCGTAACCTTCCTGGAAATTCGTGAGGCTGTTGATGGCAAGCGTCTGGCCATTCGTGAAGAACGTCGCGCGCTGGTCAGCCGCCCCCGTGAAGAGCACCGGAAGCTCGGGCTTCACGCGCAGACCCCACCATCCGCCGTCGATACCGAATGCGGCGGCGTTCATGTTTCCGCCAACCGACGCGTGAATGATGAACGTCGTTCCGCCGTACGACTGGGTCTTCTTTCCGTCCTGCGGAACCGCGAAGATGATCTCGCGCGAGAGATGGTTGTCGGCCAGGAAGAGCCGGCGGTAGTTCGGATCGAGTGACACGCCCGCCGAGCCGATCACTGCCTCGACCGCCGTGCGCGCATCGCCGTACCGCGCGGTGCCCGTGTACACCGCGGAATTCATGTAGAGCTTGGCGAGCAGCATCGTCGCGGCCGTCGAGCTTGCACGGCCGTACTCCACTGTGGCCGCCGACGGCAGCTGTCCCTGAATCGCCTTGAGCTCGCTCTCGATGTAGTTGAACACATCGGTCCGCGAAGCCTGCTGCGGCGGGGTCGACCCGATCGGATCGTCCTCGGTGACGAGCGGAATCGCTCCGAAGAGATCGACGCCGTGCCAGTAGCTCAGCGCGCGAAGGAATCTGGCCTCGGCGCGATATGTCGCGACCTGCGCTTTCAGAGCGTCGGTTGCGCCGCGCTCGGCGAGCTTCGCGTCGCTCGATTCGCGGAGGAACTCGTTGACCATCGCGACCTGGAAGAAGATCCGGTAGTACATCGCCTGGAGGAACTGGTTCGACGTTCCCCAGATCTGCGTGTTGAGCTCCTGCACGCCGGTGTCGTTCCAGGCGATGACCGCTTCGTCCGTCGGCAGCTCCTGCATCTGCCAGAGAAGGCGGACGTACTGCGAGAACCCTTCGTCGATTCCCTGAATGTCTGCTTTGCCCGCGGGTCCCTGCTGTCCCGTTACCGCGAGGCCGGAGTAGATCTTCGCGAGGAACGCGCGATACGACGATGGATCGTTGAAGACGTTCGCGCCGGTGACCGTGCTCTTCGGAGCCGTCGTCACGTCGGTGCAGCCAAGCCCTGCTGCCAGCAGGGCCGCGACCGAGACTGCGCGGATGATTTTATATGTCATGGCTCCCTCAGAATCCGACGGTGACGCCGGCGGTAAATGTGCGCGCGCGGGGATAGATGTTGTTGTCGATCCCGTTGACTCCTGCGAGAGGATCGACCCCGCTGTACTTCGTTATCGTGAAGAGGTTCTGCGCCGTGCCGAAAATGCGCGTGCCCTTCGGCAGCCTCGTTCCGTCCAGCGTGTAGCCGAGCGTGAGGTTGTCGAGTCTCAGGAACGACGCGTCTTCGACGTAGTAATCGGAGAAATACTGCGGCGTCGCGAAGTTGGTCTCCAGCACCGACGAGTGCAGGTTCGACGGCGCATCCCCGTTCAGAGCGTTGTAGAAGCCCTGGCTCGACGCGACGTTGTTGTAGACGTAGTTGCCGATGTTCGCGCGCAGGGTGAATCCGAGATCGAGATTCCGCCACGTCGCGTAGGACGTGTGACCGAGAATCCATTTCGGCGCCGGGCTGTGGAATGCAACGCGGTCGTCCTGATTCACGTTGCCATCGCCGTTGACGTCCTCGTAGAGGTCGTTCTCGTTGATGGTGTTGTCCCCGTTCATGTCCTTGAAGATCGGCAGTCCGTTCTCCCGCTTGTGGCGGTAGACGAAGAACGAGTTGATCGCCTGGCCGGGCTGCAGCACCTGAATCGTCGTGCCGACGCCGCCGGAGATACCGCCGACCTGAATCTTCTCGTCACCGCTGCCGACCGAGTTGACGCGAATCAGCTTGTTCGTGTTGGTCGAAGCGTTCCAGCTCGTGTTCCAGTTGATTCCGTTCGCGCCGCGCTGGAGAACCTGCGCGTTCATCGTGAACTCGACGCCCTGGTTCTTGAGGCTTCCGATGTTCGTCGTCACGAAATTGGACAGGTTCGTGCCCGCGGCCACCGGAACGTTGAAGATCAGGTCATTCGTCTTCTTGTAGTAGTAGTCGAGCGAGCCGTTGATACGGTTGTTGATGAAGCCGTAGTCGAACCCGACGTTGGTCGAGCTCGTCTCCTCCCACTTGATGCCGCGGTCTGCCGCGTTCGGACGGATCGTCGTGACGAAGGTGTTGCCGAACTGCGCCTGCGTCGCGGCGTCGCCGATTACATAGTCGGAGTAAGCCTTGTAGTTGCCGAACTCCTGGTTCCCGTTCTTGCCCCACGATGCTCTGAGCTTGAGCTCGGAAAGCGACGGGATGGCGTTGGTGATCGAGTTGTCCGGGATGCGCCACGCGACGGCGGCCGATGGGAACGTTCCCCACTGATGATCCTCGCCGAAGCGCGATGATCCGTCACGCCGGACCGCGAGCGTCACGAAATACTGGTCGTTGAGACTGTAGTTCATGCGGCCGAAGAACGACGCGAGCTTGCTCTCCTCGATCGTGAGGAATGTCTCGGTCTTGTCCGCCGCCGGAACACCGTTCGGTCCGAGAACGTCGAAGCTCAGGCCGGTTGCAACGTATGATGAATGGTCGGTGCGTGTCTCCTGCCACGAGTATCCGGCAGTGACGTCGATGTTGCTGCGCTCGCCGCCGACTGGACGCGCATAGTTGAAGAAGAGATCGAGAAGCGGGCTCGAGAACGACGGGTTCCGCCGCTCCACACGCGCCAGAGCGCCAGGCCTGATAGTGCTCGGCGAGAAGATCTCGCGCTCAGCGCTCACGATGTCATAGCCGAGTCGAAGGGTTGTCGTCAGGTCGTCGACGAACGGAAGCACGTATTTGCCTTCGACGTCACCGACGCTGCGATAGGTGCGGCCCTTGTCCGTGTTCAGGTTGAGCAGCGCAACCGGGTTCGTTGGAGCCAGGTTGGAAGCCCACTGATAGTATCCGGCATTCGCACCCGTCGCATCGAGCACAGGCTGGGTGGGAGCGAACGCGTACGCGGAGCCAACGACTCCGCCCGGCGTAAACTGATCGTCGCTCCGTGAGCCCTTGATGTTCGCGCGGAAGCTGAAGCGATCGTTGAAAAGATTCTGGTCGTAGTTGATCGCGCCTGAGAGACGCCGCGTCTTGGACGCCTCGATGATTCCCTTGTGGTCGAGGTAGCCGAGGGAGACGCGATAGCGGTTGGATCCGGTTCCGCCGGCGAAGGCGACGTTGTGCTCCTGGCCGATCGCGGACTGCTGAATCAGGTCGGCCCAGTCGGTTGACGCGGTTCCGAGCTTCGCCGCCTGGCCCGCAGCCTTGGCGTTGACCGCCTGGCGGAACTCGTCGACTGTGAGCATGTCGGCGGTTTTTACGACATCAGAAGCTGAAACGGATCCCGTGTAGGTGAGGTGAGATCCGGTGCCGCCGCGTTTGGTCTCGATGAGAACGACGCCATTCGCTCCGCGCGATCCGAAAATCGCCGTCGCGGATGCGTCCTTGAGAACCGTGATGTTCTCGATGTCGCTCGGATTCAGGAAGTTGAGCGGGTTCCGGCCGGAGGAGAGACCGCCGCCGATTGTGAGCGGAACGCCGTCCACGACGAAGAGCGGTTCATTGCTGCTCGTGACCGAGCTTCCTCCGCGGATGCGGATGGAGATTCCGCCGCCGGGCTCGCCGGTATCGACGATCTGCACGCCTGCGACTTTACCCGCGATGAGCTGTTCCGGGCTGACGATTCGGCCAGTGTTGAACTCTTCTTCGCTGATGGTCTGCACCGAGCCCGTTAGGCTCGCGGCCCTCTGCTGGCCGTACCCGGTCACGACCATTTCAGAGAGAGCAACTGCCTGAGCGGGCATCTCGATGTCGACCCGGGCGGAAGCGCCTGCTCCAAGGGTGACCGTCCGCGTGGTAGAGCGGTATCCGATGAGAAGGGCCCGGACAGTTCGCTCGCCCGCGGGTACGCCGGTGACCGTGTAAGAGCCGTTGCCAAGAGTTCGTGCACGCCGGTCGCCTACTACGATCGTGACGCCGTTCAGCGGCTGCCTGCTCGCCGAATCGACGACGGTTCCGGAGATGCTGCCTGTCGGACCCTGCGCACTGACGCGTGACGACGTCGTCAGGAGGATCCCGGTGGCGGCAATCATCCAGAAGAAGATCTTACGTGTTACTACCATTGTGATTTGCCCTCGAGGTGGGGGTCGTCCGCCGTCGCGAACGATGCTGCAAGGGGAGTGGGGGAATTTCTCGGAGCCAAATCTGTGGCTGAACGTTTTCTAATGCAACATTCAGCTATGTAAACGTTTACACGTCTTGCCATGAGTGACTCGTGGTCGTAGCATCAGTCGCCCGCTTGTATCCAGAGCCCCCACGTCCAATCCCATGCGCCACTCCGCGAAGCTGCTGGTAAGTATTACTGCCGCAGGTATTTGCGCGCTCTCGATCAGCGCCCGATCCGTCCACTCCCAGTCCGACTGGGGCAAAGGCGGCGTCTGCTACGAGATCTTCGTCAGGTCCTTCTACGACAGCGACGGCGACGGGACCGGAGACATCCAGGGCTTGACTCAGAAGCTCGATTACATCAACGACGGCAACCCCGCGTCGCGCCGCGATCTCGGCGCGAACTGCATCTGGCTCATGCCGATCGCGCAGTCGCCGAGCTATCACGGTTACGATGTCACCAACTACTACGAGGTGAACCGGGACTACGGCACCAACGCCGATTTCAAGAGATTCATGAGCGAGGCGCACAAGCGCGGCATCAGGGTGATCGTGGACCTCGTCCTGAACCACAGCTCATCGGAGCATCCGTATTTCCAGCAAGCCCTGCTCGATTCCGCGTCTCCCTATCACGACTGGTATCTGTGGTCACCGGTGCAGCGAAATGGTATTGGATGGGAGGCCCCGGTCTGGCACAGGAACCCGTTTCGCGACGAATACTACTACGGTCTTTTCTGGGGCGGGATGCCGGACCTGAATCTCGCGAACCCTGCGGTGAAGGCCGAAGCGGAGAAGATCGCCCGGTTCTGGCTCGAGCAGATGCAGGTCGACGGGTTCAGGCTCGACGCCGTGGGACACTTTTTCGAGCAGGCAGACACCGTCCGCAATGTCGCCGCGAACCATCCGTGGCTTCGCGACTACGAAGCGGCGCTCAAGAAGATCTCTCCGAATTCATTCACCGTTGGCGAAGTCACGTATGACCGGACAGAGGAAATTCTTCGCTACTATCCGGACCAGCTCGACTCCTACTTCACGTTCCAGGTCGCTGATCTCCTGATAGATGCAGTGCGCACTGGTTCGGCAGCGAAGCTGATGCCCGCACTCAGCCATGCTCAGTCGACATTTCCTGCCGGCAGGTGGTCCCCGTTCCTCAGGAATCACGATCAGACACGGACGATGACCGAGCTCAAGGGCGACTTCCCGCGTGCGCGGCTCGCCGCATCCCTGCTGCTCACGCTGCCCGGGTTTCCATTCATGTACTATGGAGAGGAAATCGGGATGACAGGGACGAAGCCCGATCCCAGGCTGCGGACGCCCATGCACTGGAAGAAAGCACCGGGCGTCGGATTCACGACGGGAATGGCGTGGGCGCCGCTTCACCCGGATTCTCTGACCGCCAATGTCGAGGCACAGGAGAACGATCCTGCCTCCCTGCTCAACCACTATCGGACACTGATACATCTTCGCTCGGAGAATC
Source organism: Gemmatimonadaceae bacterium (assembly GCA_036398255.1). Taxonomy (GTDB): domain Bacteria; phylum Gemmatimonadota; class Gemmatimonadetes; order Gemmatimonadales; family Gemmatimonadaceae; genus UBA4720. The sequence goes on from DASWQD010000445.1 coordinate 10,981, forward strand.
CGGCGCTCGGATCGGGCGATTTTCTTCCGCTGGCAACAGGAAACGACGCGGTGGCGGCATATCTGCGGAGAAAGGAAGGCAGGACCGTCGTCGTGGTGGCAAACCTGGGATCGGCGCACGCGTCCGGCGTTGCTTTGAGATCGGAGAGAGGCGCGCTTCCGCCGGGCCGTTATTCCCCGCGATCGCTTTTCGGCGGGGGTGGAGCACCGACCTTGAGTGTCAACAGTGGTGGCGCATTTGCGGGATGGATTCCTGTTCCTGCGCTTGACGGGCTGGCGGTTCACATTATTGAGATCTCGAAGCGGAACTGACAACGAAGCACCGGAGACGATACATGCAGAGGTGGATACACCGCGTCGCTCTCGCGACAGCGTTTGCTGCTGCGCAAATAGCGGGCGCACAGGACAACATGCAGACGGTCGCGTCGCCCAACGGACGCAATGCTGTTTCTCTAGCCACTCGCGAAGGTGGTCTTTTTTACGTCCTCAAGCGGGATGGAAAGGATCTGCTCTTCCCATCGCGACTGGGGTTTGCATTCCGGGGTGCGCCGGCGCTTCGGGATACCCTCCGCATCACCGGTGCAACGCGACGAAGCTTCGACTCCACGTGGACGCAGCCTTGGGGCGAGGTTGCAAGAGTTCGCGATCACTACAACGAGCTGAGAGTCTCCGTTCAGGAGACCGGCCGCCGGTCGCGAAAGTTCGACGTGGTCGTGCGCGCGTTCAACGACGGCATCGGATTCCGCTACGAGATACCCTCGCAGGACGGACTGACCGACCTTGTGATCCAGGACGAGCTCACCGAGTTCAACTTCGCCGACAACCCCCGCGCCTGGTGGATTCCGTCGGATCACTCGCGGCTCGACCGGTCGGAAATGCTCTGGTCTTCCTCTCCCGTCAGCAGGCTCGACAGCGTTCAGACGCCCATCACCACCGAATCCACGGACGGCAAAACCTTCATGGTGATCCACGAGGCAAATCTGGTGAACTATCCGCGAATGTTTCTCGCCGGATACGGCCTCGAGTCGAGAAATCTCACGGCGGCTCTCGCTCCGATGCGGGATGGCGTCAAGGTTCGTGGACGCACTCCGCTCATCACTCCGTGGCGCACGATTCAGATCGCCGACCGGGCGGTGGATCTCGCACCCTCGGTGCTCGGCCTCAATCTCAATCCGCCAAATGCGATCGGCGACGTGTCGTGGGTGAAGCCGATGAAGTACGTCGGCATCTGGTGG
>DASWQD010000446.1:0-12916 GCA_036398255.1 Gemmatimonadaceae bacterium
GCCGACGTTGATTCCCATGTAGAAGATCGAGAAGCCTGCGTCGCGGCGCGCACCGCCTTCAGGATAGAGGTCGCCGACGAATGCCGAGATGTTCGGCTTGAGGAGTCCCGTTCCGAGAACGATGAGGATGAGGCCGAGGAAGAACGGAATCTTTCCGGCTCCGACTCCAAGCAGTCCCGACAATCCGATCGAGATGTGGCCGGATGAAATGAGAGCGGCGCCGATGAAGATCGCGCGCCGCAGTCCCAGCAGTCGATCGGCTACCCATCCGCCGGGCAGCGACATGAGGTACACGAAGGCCGCGTATATGCCGACGATTGCGGAGGCGGTGGTTCGGTCGAAACCGTAGCCGCCCTGCATGATCGTCGCGGACATGAAGAGCACGAGCAGCGGACGCAGCCCGTAGTACGAAAAACGCTCCCACATCTCGGTGAAGAAGAGGGTGGAGAGTCCGCGCGGATGTCCGAAGAATCCGCGGTCCTGCGTCCACTGCTCGTGGCCTGTTGGGGCGTCTGTCGCGATCACGGCCGCGTCCGGCTGCTCGAACACAGATTTGTCCGATCTTGTTGTCATAGGGCGCCTTGAGGGGTTTCGGTTGATTGCTTCGTGAGCTTTTCCACCACGGGAAAGTATTTCTCAGGCGGATTCACGCCACCCGCCGCCTGCTGTTCCTGCCACGTTATGACAGTCGGTGGCTGCTTGATACACGCTGCGAGGTGCAGGGGTGCCTTTGCCTCGAGGGGAGGATCGATCTTCGCGCACGCGGCGTCCTTCGCCGGGTGATGGCAACGGGGGTGAAACACACATCCGGATGGAGGATTCGCCGGCGAGGGAACGTCGCCCTCGAGCAGGATCCGCTTTTTCTCGAGGCCCGGGTCGGCGACGGGAACCGCGGACAGCAATGCCTGCGTATACGGCATCGTCGGCTCGCGGTAGAGATCGGAGCCCTTCGCCAGCTCGACGATTTTTCCGAGGTACATCACCGCGACCCTGTCCGACATGTGCTTCACGACCGACAGGTCGTGCGCGATGAACAGGTAGGTGAGGCCGCGCTCCTTCTGGAGGTCGCGCAGGAGATTGATGACCTGCGCCTGAACGGAGACGTCGAGCGCCGATACGGGCTCGTCGCACACGATGAACCGCGGCTCCACGGCGAGCGCACGCGCGATTCCGATTCGCTGCCGCTGGCCTCCGGAGAACTCGTGCGGATAACGCGCCGCGTATTCCTTCCGCAGCCCGACCTCGTCCAGCAGACGCGCGACTCGCTTGTCCGCCTCGGCGCCTTCGGCAAGCCGGTGAATCGTGATGCCTTCGCGAATCGCAGCGCCGACAGTCATGCGCGGATTGAGCGAGGACACCGGATCCTGGAAGATGATCTGCATCTCCCGCCTGATCGCGCGCATCTGCGAAGGATTCATCGCCAGCACGTCACGCCCGGCGAATTTCACTTCGCCTGACGTCGGCTCGATCAGCCGCAGAATCGCACGGCCGGTGGTCGTCTTTCCGCAGCCGGATTCACCGACGAGAGACAGGGTCTCTCCCGGCATGATGTCGAACGAGACGTCGTGCACCGCTCGCACCTCGCCGACTTTCCGGGCGAGCACTCCCTTCGTGATCGGGAAGACCTTTCGGAGGTTTCGAACCTGAAGCAGCGGCTCGGTCACAGCGTCGCTCCCACCTGTTCCACGAGTGGCAGGTGCGGGTGTGCTCGTCGCTCCGGCTCGACCGCAAGATGACATCGCGATGTGTGACCGGGACCGATCTGATACAGCGGCGGATGCTCCTGCTCGCATCTCTCCCACGAGTACGGGCAGCGATCCCTGAACCTGCAGCCCGATGGCCACGCCGTGGGCGGTGGAACAGTTCCCGGAATGACGTTGAGCCGCTCGCGCGAGTCGGTGATCTGCGGCATCGCGTTCATCAATCCTTCCGTATAGGGATGATGCGCCGACTCGAACAGCGTGGTGACGGATGCCTCTTCAACCACTTCTCCCCCATACATCACGAGCACGCGCGTCGCGGTTTCCGCGATCACGCCGAGGTCGTGGGTGATCATCAGGATCGAAGTGCCGAGCCGTTTCTGAAGATCCACGAGCAGCTCGAGGATCTGCGCCTGGATGGTGACGTCGAGGGCAGTCGTCGGTTCGTCGGCAATGACGAGCGCGGGATTCATCATCAGAGCCATTGCGATCAGCACGCGCTGTCGCATTCCGCCCGACAACTGGTGCGGGTACTGTTTTGCGCGGTCAGCCGGAGATGGGATTCCCGTGAGCGTGAGCATCTCGACGGCGCGCTGCCATGCATCCTTTCTCGATCCGACTCCGTGCACGCGGGCGACTTCTGCAACCTGGTCGCCGACCGTGAAAACAGGATTGAGGGCGGACATCGGCTCCTGGAAAATCATCGAGATGCGGTTGCCGCGCACGGCGCGCATCCCGTCGTCGTCGAGGGTGACGAGGTCCTTTCCCTCGAACATGATGCGGCTGCCATCCTCGATTCGGCCGGGCTGTTGAATCAGCCTGAGAATGGAAAGAGCGGTAACCGACTTTCCGCAGCCGGATTCTCCGACGATGCCCACAGTCTCGCCGGCGTTGACAACGAAGGACACGCCGTCCACCGAGCGCGCGACGGCAGGCCCGGTGTGGAAGTAGGTCCTCAGGTTCTCGACTGAAAGCAGCGGCTCGGTCATTCGGTCACTGTTGCCTCGGAGAAAACGCCTTGAGCAACGCATCCCCGAGCACGTTGAACGCCATTACTGTTGCGACAATCGCGAGTCCCGGAAAAAGAGAAACCCACCAGTACCTCGCGAAATTGGCGCTGTCCTCGATCATGTTGCCCCAGCTCGCAGTCGGCGTGCTAACTCCGATGCCGAGCCACGATAGACCGGCCTCCAAAACTATCACGTGCCCCAGGCCGAGCGTCGCCGCAACGATCACCGGCGTGACCACGTTCGGAAGTATGTGACGCACGAGAATGCGAGAGCGGCTTGCCCCGAGGGCCTGCGCCGACGCGACAAAATCCCGCGCTTTCAACGCAAGAACCTGACCTCTCACGAGCCGCGCCACGCCGTACCAGCCGGTGAGTCCGAGAATTACGATGAACCCCCAGATCGGCATGTCGCGCCACGCGGCGAATATCGCCATGAGCAGGAGCAGTCTCGGTATTGCGAGCAGGGCGTCGAGGAAACGGTCGAGTAACGCTCCGACGATTCCGCGGGCATATCCGGCCGCGGCTCCGTACGCTGTTCCGAGTGTCACGCTCACGAGCGTCGCGAGAAGCGCAACGGAAAGTGAAAGCCTTCCTCCATACAGGAGCCTGCTCAGAACGTCGCGGCTCGCGGCGTCCGTCCCCATGGGAAACTCGAGCGATGGCGGCGCGTACTTCAGATTGACGATGTGATGCTGCACCTGCGGCGGGTACGGAGCCGTGAGCGGCGCGAGAAGACACACTGTCGCGATGATTGCGATGAGCGCGAGAGCGAACGCTGCCGATCGGTCCGATGCGAGCCACCGTGTGCCTGTGCGCGCGACGCTCGTGAACAGGTAAGGAGTGTCAGCGTTCATCGCCGATTCGCGGGTCGAGAGAGCGACGAACCACATCCGCGAGAATGCTTCCGATCACGACGAACGCGCTGCTGAGAATCACCGATGAGGTGAGCAGCGGATAGTCCCGGCTTCCGATCGACTCGACGATCACGAGGCCCATGCCGGGCCACGAAAAAACTCTTTCGATGAATACTGCTCCCGTGAGCAGAGCGGGGAAGGCGATTCCGAGCAATGTGACAATCGGAAGCACTGCGTTGCGCAGCGCATGGCGTCGTATCACTTCGGATTCACGCACTCCCTTCGCGCGGGCGGTGACGACGTACTCCGCGGGGAGTGTCTCCAGCAGCGCTGCGCGCTGGTGTCGCGCAATGATGGGAAAGTAGAGAAGCGCCAGCGTGAGCGCAGGGAGAAGGAGATGCTTCGCCCTGTCGGCGATTCGGCCGACAGTGCTGAAGTCATCGATGAAGAGGTCGGATGCGCCGCCGATCGGAAGCGGGAACAATCGGGTGAAAACGACGAGGACGAGCATCGCGAGCCAGAAATCCGGCACGGCGAGAAACGTCAGCGACACTCCGCTGAGCAGGCGGTCCACACGCCTCCCGCGACGGCGAACCTGCGCAACTGCGACTGCGATGCCCGCGAAGAGTCCAAGCGCCAGTCCGGTCCCCATCAGCAGCATGGTGTTGGGCAGTGCGTCAGCCAGCACATCCGCAACCGGTCGATGACGCGACGTCGAGAACCCGAGATTACCCTGAAAAACGGCAGCGACGTAGCGGGCGTACTGCTCACCAATCGGCCTGTCGAGCCCGTAGGCCTGCCGCCAGGTCTGGCGAACGCTCTCGCTTACCGACGGATTCTCCAATGAATCCGCGAACGGCTCGCCGGGAGCGGCATGAATGAGCAAAAACACAAGCGTCGCCACGAGGGCGACGACGATTGCTCCCTGAATGAGGCGGCGGATCAGGAAGGCCGCCACTTCCTATCGCGGTGGGATTGCGCGATCGCGCGGGATACGCTCGCCTGCCGGGATCGACCAGTCAGGAATCCCCGCCCACCATGCGTCAGGCCGCACTCCCGGCGTCCTTATCCGCCTATGCACCGCCATCACTCGCTTCGGCTCGGCGAACCAGATAGCCGGAGCGTCGTCGATGATGGTCTGGTACGCCATCGTGAAGTGTTTTCTGCGGCCGGCGAGAGTCGTCGATGAGAGCGCGCTGTCGACATGCGCATCGAACACCGTATTTCTGTACGATCCGTAGTTGGTGCCTCCCGGGGCCGCTCCCGCCGAGCCCCATGTTTGCCGAATCCCACCGGGACTGGGTTCCACGTGCCATCCGTGAAACACCGCGTCGAAATTCCGCTTGTTCTCCCGGTCGATGAAGGCCGCGAAGTCGAGCAGCTCGATGTTGACTTTCACTCCCGCCTGCCGGAGCTGCTCCTGGATGAGAACAGCCATCGTGTTGCGCGCCTTGCTCGGGCCGGGAACGGAAAGCGCGAACTCGAGCTTCCGCCCGTTTCTATCGCGGACGCCGTCGCCGTTCGAATCCTTCCATCCAAGCGAGTCGAGAGTGCGAACCGCTGCATCGCGCGAGAACGGAATCTGTCGCAGCGCTGTGTCGGTGGTGGGATAGGCGCGCACAGTCGGCCCGATTGCCACGCTGGCCAGCGAATCGTATGCGTTGCGCACAATGCGGCGACGGTCGAGAGCGGTGGTGAGCGCGCGGCGAAGCTCACGGTCGGTGAAGAGCGGATGAGGACGCCCGGCGTTCGCGGGATCGTTGAGGTTCAGCTGAACGAAGTTGTAGTCGAGTGAGCTGATCAGAATCGTTCGAATGGCAGAATCTCCCGCAACATCGGGAACGTTGGCTGCGGGAACCTGCTCGATCAGGTCCGCTTCGCCGCCAAGCAGGCGAGTGAGCGCCGTATTGAAATCCGGGGCGATCGTGAGGATCACGCGGTCGAGATTGGCGCGCCCGCGATAATTGGCCGTATCCGATGCGAGCTCGATCGACTGCGCGGCATTCCATTTCACGAACCGGAAGCGGCCGCTGCCGACTGGATTTCGCGCGATCGACGGATCCCGGAGTGCAGTGCCACGCGCGCTCCCGATTATGTGCGCGGGAAGAATGAGCATCGTGTGGACGGCGTCGTAGAACTGCATCGGAGACTTTTCGCCGAACCACACAGTCGCGGTGAGGCTGTCGGAAGCCGTCACTGAATCGATGCTTTCGAGCGCCGTCGAGAACGGAGAGCCGTTGACCGAGTCGGCATACATGCGGTACGTGAACGCAACGTCACTCGCGCGGACCGGGCGTCCGTCATGCCAGCGCGCCCCGGCGTCTATGTGAAAGGCAATCGAGAGCGAGTCCGGGGCCCAGTCCCACGTCTTTGCCAGTCGCGGCTGGAATCCGTAATCGCCCACAGTGTTGAGCGAATCGCCTATCTCGGCGAGACGGTCATAGACCAGGTCGCCGATCATCTGCCCGGTGGTCGTCGATGCGAGCGGAGGAAAGAGAGTCTCGGGATCTCCGCCCACTGAGATCACGAGCGTGCCCCCCGTATCGGAGGTGGAACGCCGCGCGCTCTCGTCTCCGCATGCCGCAACACCGAGCGCCAGTGCCGCTATCGCCAATGCACGTGTCTTCACCGCGCACAAAGTTGTGGACTCATCTCCGCCACGTCCACAGTTCGTTTCGGTATTCCGCAAGATGCTCCGCGGCGTGTTCGCAGACGTCACGCTCTTCGAGAGGACGGGCGCTGTCGTCCTCGAGCGCGCGAACGGCGGCGAACAGGTGAGACGCGACCTCGCCGATCGACGGCTCACGTCCCAGCTCCTCCGTCAACGTCGCGGCTCTCGCAGGCCGGAGCTCACGCGATGGCGATCTGAGGAGCGACGCAATAACCGGCTGGTCGTCGCGCAGCAGGATCGAGCCGTGCTGGAGAAGCGCGCCTCTCTCCCTGTACTGCGCGCTGCCTACCAGCTTCGCGCCGCTCGCAACGAGCTCTCCGCTCGCCGGAGCCGAGAAACACGGAAGCTCACCCGGAGATGGTGTCGGACCGTCGCCGGTTGACTCAACCGCACGGACTCCCAGTCGTGACAGCCCCTCGAGAAGAATCGCGTTGATGCGCCGGTATGAATCGCCGAGCGAATCGTCTTCGATGGGGGCGGTCACACTGTAGGTGACCTCGTGCCAGTGGAGCAGTGCCCGGCCGCCTGTCGGCCGCCGCACGACGTCGATCTCGCGCTCTCGTAGAGCCTCGAGATCGTATTTGCCGGCGGCCGACTGGTTGCGTCCGAGAGACAGTGTCGGCTTCTCCCAGGAATACACCGACAGGACCGCTTCACCGGTCTCTCGCGCGCGGTCCATCAGCCCGGCATCTCTCGCCATGTTCTCCGCGCCGGAGCGAGGCGGAGCGAGCATCGTGCGCCATCTGGGCCAACTGCGCGGCTGTGTCATGACCGGTTAAATTGAGAGCTTCTGGCAGTTCATGGAATTGAGATCCCAAATGGCGACGACAATAAAGCAGGTTGACACGGCGCTCATGCCGACTGAGTCCTTCGTGCCGCGGCACGTCGGTCCGGGTGCCGGTGACATAGAGAAGATGGTCGAAGCGATCGGCTTCCGTACGCTCGATGAGCTGATCGACGCAACAGTTCCCGCGAAAATCCGGCTCCGGGAGCCGCTCTCTCTGCCGGCTGGCCGATCGGAACAGGAGGTCCTCGCTGAGTTCCGGGCGATGGCCGCGAAAAACAAGGTGTTCCGGTCTTTCATCGGCATGGGCTACGCCGACACGGTGACACCGCCGGTGATCCAGCGGAACATCGTCGAGAATCCGGCGTGGTACACAGCGTACACTCCATACCAGGCGGAAATTGCCCAGGGTCGTCTCGAGGCTCTCCTGAACTTCCAGACGATGGTCATGGACCTGACCGCGATGCAGATCGCCAACGCGTCTCTTCTCGACGAAGGAACTGCAGCTGCCGAAGCGATGACCATGAGCTACGGCATTCGTGGCAAGGAAGGGAAGGAAGTTTTCTTCGTCGCCGATTCGTGTCATCCGCAGACGATCGACGTGGTGAAGACTCGTGCAGCCGTGCGCGGGATCACTGTTCGCGTCGGCGACCCATTCTCGGACGAGATCGGTCCCGACGTCTTCGGCGTGCTGCTTCAATATCCCGCGACAGACGGAGCGGTAGACGACTATCACGACGTCGTCGAGAAGTCGCATGGGGCCGAGGCGCTGGTGACTGTCGCGGCGGATCTCCTTTCGCTCGCGCTGCTCGTGCCGCCAGGCGAATGGGGCGCCGACATCGTCGTCGGCAACTCGCAGCGGCTTGGCGTTCCGCTCGGCTACGGCGGACCGCACGCGGCGTTCTTCGCGACGCGGGACGAATTCAAGCGGCAGATCCCCGGCAGAATCATCGGCGTCTCGCGCGATGCCGACGGACGCCCGGCGCTCCGCATGGCGCTCCAGACTCGCGAGCAGCACATCCGCCGCGAGAAGGCGACGAGCAACGTCTGCACGGCTCAGGTCCTGCTCGCGGTCGTCGCGAGCATGTACGGGGTGTATCACGGCCCCGGCGGGCTCAGGCGCATCGCGAACCGCGTGCACCAGTTCGCCACGGTGCTTGCCGAGGGACTGAACCGGCTCGGATTCGAGATCGCGCACGAAGATTTCTTCGATACCATCAGAGTCGAGCTCGGCGAGATCGAGGCGGACGATATCATTGCGGCCGCGGTCGAGCGCCGCATCAACCTGCGGAAGCTCGGTGCGCATACAGTCTGTATTGCGCTCGACGAAACGGTGACGGAGAAGGACCTCGCCGACCTGTTCGCGGTGTTCGGAGCTGGTGATGATGTGGCGCCGGCGTCGGTCGCAGTGAACGCCGATCCTCGATACGACGAGCGATTCAAGCGCACCACGCCGTTCATGCAGCACGAGGTCTTCAACACTCACCGGTCGGAGACCGAGCTGCTGCGGTACATGTACAAGCTCGAGAGCCGCGATCTCTCCCTCGTGCATTCGATGATTCCCCTCGGCTCCTGCACGATGAAGCTGAACGCGACCGCCGAGATGATGCCGATCACGTGGCCGGGGTTCTCCAAGATTCATCCTTTCGCGCCTGTCGATCAGACTGAAGGCTATCGTCAGCTCTTCGATGAGCTGGAGCTCGCGCTGGCGAAGATCACGGGGTTTGCCGGAGTTTCGCTTCAGCCCAACGCAGGGTCCCAGGGAGAGTACGCGGGACTTCTCGCCATCCACGCATATCACGCGTCGCGCGGGGAAAACCATCGCGACGTATGTCTCACGCCGCAGTCAGCGCATGGAACGAATCCGGCGAGCGCAGTGATGGCGGGGATGAAGGTTGTCGTCGTGAAGACGGATGCGAAAGGAAACATCGACATTCCCGACCTGCGGGCGAAGGCGGAAGCGCACCGCGACGATCTCGCAGCGCTGATGGTGACGTATCCTTCGACGCACGGCGTCTTCGAGGAGGGCATCGTCGAGATCTGCCGGATCGTTCACGAATTCGGCGGCCAGGTCTACATGGATGGCGCCAACATGAACGCGATGGTCGGCCTTTGCCGGCCAGGCGACATCGGCGCTGACGTGTGTCATCTGAACCTCCACAAGACTTTTTGCATTCCCCATGGCGGTGGGGGACCAGGCATGGGTCCGATCGGCGTTGCGGCGCATCTCCTACCTTTCCTTCCGGGCCACGCCGTCATCGACCAGCCTGGGCGCGACACGGTGGGTGCCGTTTCCGCCGCGCCCTGGGGCAGCTCCAGCATCCTGCCGATCTCCGAGGCCTATATCAGGCTGATGGGCGGGGAAGGGCTGACGCACGCGACGAAGGTTGCGATCCTCAACGCGAACTACATCGCAAAGCGGCTCGACCCGCATTTCCCCGTTCTTTACAAGGGCGTCCATGGAACTGTCGCTCACGAATGCATCGTCGACACGCGCGTGGTAAAGGGCGGCAGCGGAGTCGAAGTCGAGGACATAGCGAAACGGCTGATGGACTATGGGTTCCACGCCCCGACGGTTTCGTTCCCGGTTCCCGGGACGCTGATGATCGAGCCGACGGAGAGCGAATCGCTCGCCGAGCTGGACCGTTTCTGCGATGCGATGATTTCGATTCGCGGGGAGATCAGGGAGATCGAGGAGGGGAAAACCGACCGCAAGGACAACGTCCTCAAGAACGCGCCGCACACCCTGGCCAGGGTGACCGCCAACGAGTGGTCTCATCCGTACAGCCGGGAGAAGGCTGCTTTTCCGGCGGAGTGGAGCAGGGACTACAAGTTCTGGCCTTCCGTGGGGCGCGTCGAGAGTGCCTATGGCGACAGGAATCTGGTCTGTTCGTGCCCGCCAACCGACGCCTACGCGGATGCGCCAATATTGAGCGTTGCGGCGGATTAAATGAACGATAATTTTGGGGCCGGAGAATATTCTATCGCTCGCTAAATCCTGATCCCGGAGCCTGTATGAACAAGGCGGAACTGCTCGAAGCGCTGCAGCGTCAGACGAAGCTGCGCCCGACTCACGTGAAGCGTGTTGTCGATGCGATCTTCGATCCTGAGGACGGCGTGATCTCCAGACAGATCAAGCGGGGAGGCAAGGTGACGATCGCCGGCTTCGGAACGTTCGACCGGCGCAACCACAAGGCCCGTGACGTGAACAGCGTCTTCACCGGGAGGACGGTGAAGGTGAAAGCGAGAAAGATCCCGGGGTTCAGAGCCGGGGTCAGCTTCAAGGAAGCGATGAAATAAAAAACGCGGCCCGAACGGGCCGCGTTTCGCTTGCTGCAAAGAAAATCAGCCGATGCGGGAAGTGTAAGCGGAGGCATCCATCAGCGAATCCACCGACGAGGGATCGTCCGGCCGGATGCGGATCATCCAGCCCGCCCCATACGGATCGCTGTTCACGAGCGCGGGCTCCTGGTCGAGCCTTCCGTTCGTTTCGGTGACCTCGCCTGCGATTGGAGAGAACAGCTCTGAGACCGCCTTGACCGCTTCGATGGTTCCGAAGACGTCGTGCTTCGCGAGCTTTGTGCCGACCGCGGGAAGCTCGACGTATACCACGTCGCCCAGCTCTCCCTGCGCATAGTCCGTGATCCCCACCTCGACTGTATCGCCAGACTTTCTAACGTACTCGTGCTCTTCCGTATACCGCAGATCTTCCGGGATATTCGCCACTCAACACCTCATTTTCAGTTGCAGCAGAAGATAATCAACCGGCCCGTGCAGTATCGAGTGACACGGAATCGCCGACGATGTCCTGCCATACGCGGTCAACTTCCGCTTCGAGCTCGTCGCGCGAGCCGGCGTTCTCGATGACGTAGTCGGCGCGCGCTCGCTTGAGATCGGCCGGCATCTGGGCAGCGATCATGTTCATCGCTTCCGTCGCGTCGATCTTCCGGTCGCGCACGATGCGCTCCAGCCGCAGCGAGCGGGGAGCGTCGACGAGAATGATCGTCTCGAAGTCGTCCGCGAGATGTCTCTCGAAAAGGAGCGGAATCACGCACACCACCACCTTGTCCCCTCGCGCTCTCGCTGCCGCGACTTCCTCAGTGCGAAGACGCTGCACTTCGGGATGCACTATTTCATTCAGGGTGTCGAGATCAGACTGGTCCTCGAACACGCGATGTCGAAGCTTCGCGCGATCGAGATTACCTTCGTCGTCGAGAATCTCGGTCCCCCATTTGCCGACAATCGAGTCGAGCGCTGGACTGCCCTTCATTACTGCTTCCCGGGCGAGCACGTCGGCGTCGATGATTGTCGCACCGCGGTCGGCCAGCATGTCCGCGACAGCAGACTTGCCGCTGGCGATGTTTCCAGTAAGGCCAATCAGTCGCATGTGATTTGGGTTGTGGCAGAAACTAAGGTAGTGCCAATCCCTCTCGTCGCACACAAGGAATATGCCGTCGCCATTTATACTGACGTTTACGGCAGCCGCCGAAAGTCTCAGCTCCGAGTCGTCAGCTTGAGCCCGATCAGGGAGACGATAAGGAGAGCAACGAAGGCCATTCGCGCGAGGTCGCGGGGCTCGTCGAAAAGAATGATTCCGAGCACCACTGCTCCGACCGCCCCGATGCCAACCCAGATTGCGTAAGCCGTCCCGATCGGAATCGTGCGCGCCGCCAGGCCGAGAAGTATCATGCTGGCCACGATTCCTGCCGCGGTCAGAATGGTCGGAACCGGTCTCCGGAATCCGTCGGTGTACTTGAGCCCGATCGCCCACCCGGTCTCGAGCAGTCCGGCAACGACCAGGTAGACCCAGGCCATCTAGAGGAGCGACGCCTGGCTCGCGTCCTTCCGCGGAGCGGAGAAGCACATCCGGCAGCGCGCCTCGTACGACTCCGTGCTTCCAACCATGATCGTCGGGGAGTCGTACGGAGCCGGCTTGCCCCGGATCAGCCGCTGATTCCGGCTCGCCGGGCCGCCACATAAAACGCAGATCGCGTGCAGCTTGTCGACAACCTCGGCGATGGCCATGAGCGAAGGCATCGGCCCGAATGGCTCTCCGCGAAAATCCGTGTCGGTGCCGGCGATGATCACTCTGCGCCCGCGCCCGGCGAGTGACGTCACGAGCGGAATGACGCCCTCGTCCAGGAACTGGGCCTCGTCGATTGCGATCACGTTCGCCATCGGGTCGATCTTGACCGCGATCTGCGCCGCATTGTCCGCCGGAATGGCTTCGACTGTTCGCCCATCGTGACTGGAAACGCTGTATATCCCCGCGTATCGCGCATCGAGATGCGACTTGAAGACCTGCACTCGCTTGCGCGCGATGATCGCCCGGCGAACGCGGCGGATGAGCTCCTCGCTCTTTCCGCTGAACATCACCCCTGCAATCACTTCGATCCATCCGCCGGTCTGATGGAACGACTGGCTCATGGGCGATCGCGCCTCGGCGGCCTTCCTTCGCCTCTTCCGGAATCGCGGCGCGGGGGACCCTTGTCGCTTCGCCCCGCATCCCGGCCACCTGCACGCGGCTTTCCGAATGGCGGCTTTCGCGGCCTGTCACCTCGATCGCCCCGGTCACCTCTCTCCGGCCTCTCTCCGCGCGAAGCGAAAGGGCGTCGCTCGAATGATCGCGGTTCGGGGCGCGCAGGTGCGCGCTCCGCTTCCTGGGCGCTTCGCAGCACCCGCTCCTTCTCGAGGAGGCGCAATGCGGCAGCCGCTATCTCGATTCCATCGTAGCGCTCGAGCAGCGGCTCGAGCGCGAGGACCTCGCGCGACGCCAGCCCGGAGTCGAGCACGCCGGACAGCTCCCTCCTCATCGCTGTCTCGCGATCTCGCGCCGCCGAGCCCGGGGCAGAAAGAGTGAATGGTCTTACCTCGCCCCCAGCTATTCGCTTCAGCGTT
>DASWQD010000447.1:0-6504 GCA_036398255.1 Gemmatimonadaceae bacterium
TTCCCTTGAAGCTGAACGACGACGAGCGGGATGAGACCTTCAACGCCTTGATCTTCGAAAGCGCGGTGATGATCTCGTCGGCGATTCCGTCGGCGAAGAAATCGCCTTCCGGATCGGAGCTCATGTTAGTGAAGGGCATCACGGCGATCGACTTGCCGCCCGATGCGCCGCCGTGAAGGGGACTGCCGTCAGGCGTCGAGAGATGGGTCGCAACGAGAGCCTTCGCGAAATCCATCGTCGTGCCGAATCTGTCTTTCGCTTCCTTCGACAATGCGCGATTGACTGCTGTCTCGACTTCTTCGGTGGTCTCGCCGTGAACCGCACGCAGCGACGGAACGGGATCGCTGAACCGTTTGCTGAGCGTGGCCTGGGCTGTCGCTCCGACGAATGGCTTGCGACCGGAGATCATTTCGTAAAGCACGCAGGCGAGGCTGTATTGATCGCTTCGCCCGTCGATCATCATCTCGCCCGCCGCCTGCTCAGGGCTCACGTAAGCCGGGGTGCCCACCATCATCCCCGTTTGAGTGAGTGTGTCGTTCGATGCCGCGCTCAGCGCTTTCGCGATTCCAAAATCCATCACGAGCGCTTCGCCGTCCTGGAGCATCACGTTCTCGGGCTTGATGTCGCGGTGCACGATGTTCTGTCGGTGCGCGTAGTCCAGCGCGCTCGCAATTCCGCGGACGATCTGGAGCGACTCATCTACCGGAATGCGGCCTTCGCGAAGAATGCGGTCGCGAAGCGTTTCCCCTTCGACGACGGGCATGACGTAGTAGAGATATCCAGCCGCTTCACCCGAATCGAACAGCGGAATTATATGCGGATGGTTGAGTCGTGCAGCGAGCTTGATCTCGCGAAGAAAACGGTCTGGTCCCAGCGCGGAGCTCAGCTCCGGGTGGAGAACCTTGAGCGCAACCCGTCTGTCATGGCGCAGGTCGGTTGCGAGATAGACCGTGGCCATGCCGCCGCGGCCCAGCTCGCGGTCGAGATGATATCGCGACAGTAATGCTGATTCGAGACCCTTGTGCATCTACGCCTGTGTTGGAGAGTCCGCCGGCTTGCGGGCGAGAATCGCGGCAAAGCCAGGGTCATTTCGAATGGAGTCGAGATCGTTGTCGTGCTCGATCCATTGCCAGTGGCCGAAGCCGTTGTCGACCGCCTTGGTCAAGGCGGCTAACGCGTCGGACGTGAGTGACTCGCGCGCGAAAACGCACGCGATGTTGTAGAGAACGGAGGGATCGTCAGGCTCCATTTTCAGCGCGCGGCGGTTCCAGTCACGAGCGCGTTCCGACTCGCCGAGTCCGGAGAGAGCGAGTGCGCCCATGTACAGCGCGCGCGGATTGTCAGGATTGAGCTCGAGATGCTTTCGCGCCGAATCGTACGCGCGGCGCATGGCGCCCGTGGAATCGTCCACGCGGTCAAGCGCCGTATAACAGTTGGCGAGAAGCATCTGGGCGGCGAAGTCATCGGGGCGCACTGCGACAGCGCGCTCGAACCACTTCGCCGCCTCGGTCAGATTCCCCACGGCATTGCATGCTCTCCCATAGAAGTACGCCGCCTCGAACGATTTAGGGTCGAGGCGCATCGCCTCCTGGAACTCCTTCTCCGCTTCATCGAACTGGCCAGTCAGTGAAAGGGCCAGACCGCGCGACGCATGCGCCTCGGCGAGATGCGGCGCGAGCTCGAGCGCGCGCTTGCTCGCCGATTGCGCGCGTTTCAGGTTTTGCGGAGATGCGTAGTAGTACTGATACAGGAACGAGCAGCAGTCGGCGACTCCGGCGTGCGCGAGAGCATAGCCGGGATCGAGCTCGATCGCGCGATCGAACATCTGGATGGCGAACTCGAGCGCGCGCCGTCGATGCTGGTGAAAGAACTGCCGGCCGCGGAGATAGAACTCGTATGCTTCGACGTTCGACGTCGGCACCTGCTCGATGGCTTTCTTCTCGTCCTCCGTCAGAACCACGCGCAGGGCGGACACAATGCTCGACGAGATCTCGTCCTGAATCGCGAAGACATCCTCGAGCTCTCGGTCGTATCGCTCAGCCCAGAGCTGGGAGTTGTCCGTCGCATTGACGAGCTGGGCGGTCACGCGCAGACGCTTACCCGACTTGCGAACGCTGCCCTCGAGGACTGTGCCGACCTGGAGCTTGCGGCCGATTTCCCTGATGTCCTCGTTCTTTCCCTTGAACGAGAATGACGAAGTGCGCGACGACACCTTGAGCGCCTTGATCTTCGAGAGAGCGTTGATGATCTCCTCCGCGACTCCATCCGCGAAGTATTCACCCTCTGGATCCGCGCTCTGGCTGATGAACGGCAGCACGGCGATCGACTTGGCGGTGCCGGCGCCCGCCTGAGTCAGAAGGCTGCCATCGGGCGTCGTCAGATGTGATGCGACGAGCGCCCGCGCGAATTCAATCGTGGTCGAAAATCGTTCCCTTGTGTCCTTGGCGAGCGCTCGCTGAAGCGCGGACTCGATCTCCGGGGTGGCGTCGCGAAAGACTTCGCGGATGGAAGGGACCGGCTCGCTGAAGCGCTTGCTCAGAACCGCCTGCGCAGTTGCCCCGGTGAATGGCTTCCGTCCGGAAAGCATCTCGTAAAGGACGCAGGCAAGGCTGTATTGATCGCTTCGTCCGTCGATCTCCGCTTCGCCCGCTGCCTGCTCCGGACTCACGTACGCGGGAGTTCCGACCATCATGCCGGTCTGCGTCAGCGTGTCTCCGGACGCAACGCTCACTGCTTTCGCTATTCCGAAATCCGTCACGAGTGCTTCACCGTCCTGAAGCATCACGTTCTCGGGCTTGATGTCGCGATGCACGATGTTCTGGCGGTGCGCGTAATCGCGGGCGCTCGCGTTCCCGCGCACGATCTGCAGCGATTCCTCGGTGGATAGACGACCATCGCGCAGCAGCCGATCGCGAAGCGATTCGCCTTCGACGAGCGGCATCACGTAATAGAGAAATCCGCCGGCCTCGCCCGAATCGTACAGGGGAACGATGTGCGGATGGTTGAGCCTCGCGGCGAGCTTGATTTCGCGAAGAAACCGATCCGGGCCGAGAGACGAGCTCAGCTCCGGGTGCAGGACCTTGAGAGCGACCTTGCGGTCGTGGCGCAGGTCCATCGCCAGAAACACGGTGGCCATTCCCCCACGGCCAAGCTCGCGGTCTACTCGATAGCGTGATGACAGCGCCGATTCCAGCCCTTCAGGCAACTACGACTCTCGTTTCATGGGGAGCCAGAAAATACAGCTTGAACGAGTATTCTGCATCTCGGAGCGTGTTGATGGAAACAGGGCCGCTCGGTTATGTTTCAAGGCTATGTTCGAAGATCTCAGTGAAAAGCTCGAAGCGACTTTCGCACGCCTCAGAGGCCGCGGAACTCTCTCGGAATCCGACATCAAGGAAGGACTCCGCGAAGTGCGCCGCGTCCTCCTCGAAGCGGACGTCAACTTCCAGCTCACTCGCGAGTTTCTCGAGCGTGTAGAGAAAAAAGCGGTAACCGTAAGCGCGCTTTCGGCCGTTTCACCAGCTCAGCAGCTCATCAAGATCGTCCACGAGGAGCTCGCCCACATGCTCGGCGAGCGCCGCGAAGGGCTCAAGCTCAGCTCGGTGCCGCCGACGGTCGTGATGATGGTCGGACTGCAGGGGTCGGGTAAGACTACCACCGCGGCGAAGCTGGCAAGAAAGCTCAAGTCGGAAGGGCGGCCGACGAGACTGGTCGCAGCCGACGTCTATCGTCCCGCTGCAATCGACCAGCTCGAGACGCTCGGTCGTGATCTCGAGGTTCCGGTCTACTCAGACCGCACCACGCAGGACGTGGTGAAGATCGCAAAGGCGGGTGTCGAGCAGTCGAAGCGCGAGCGGGACCGCGTGGTGATCGTCGATACTGCAGGTCGTCTGCAGATCGACGAAGAGATGATGAACGAGCTGCGCCGTCTCAAGGAGGCCTTGAGACCTACCGAGATTCTTCTCGTCGCCGACGGAATGACCGGCCAGGAAGCGGTGAAGATCGCGCAGGGCTTCGACAACGCGCTCGGCGTCACGGGCGTGATCCTGACGAAGATGGACGGTGATGCGCGCGGCGGTGCGGCACTTTCCATCTATGGAGTTCTGAAGAAGCCGATCAAGTATGTCGGCGTCGGCGAAAAGCCCGATGCGCTCGAGGAATTCCATCCCGAGCGGATGGCCGGGCGAATCCTTCAGATGGGTGATGTCGTATCACTCGTTGAGAAGGCGCAGGCAGCGTTCGATGAGAACGAGGCGAAGAGGCTTCAGAAGAAAGTGAAGAAGGAGGGGATGGACCTCACCGACTTCCTCAACTCGATGAAGCAGATCGAGAAGATGGGACCGCTCGAAGGCGTCTTGAAAATGCTTCCGGGCGTGAACACGAAGGCGCTGAAGCAGGCGAAGATGGATCCGAAGCGCATGCGGCACGTCGAGGCGATCATCCTCTCGATGACGCCGGAAGAGAGAAAGGATCCGGGAATCATCAACGGCTCGCGCCGCGCGCGAATCGCGAGGGGAGCGGGAAGGTCGATCAGCGACGTGAACCGGCTGCTGGACCAGTTCCGCGAGATGCAGAAAATGATGAAGAAAATGGCACAGGGTGGCGGTGGAAGGTTGGGCATGCCGCCGATGCCGGGAATGTTTGGAAGATAGAGGCGCGGCTTTTAGCTTATAGCGTACGCTATAAGCAAAAAGCCGTTGTAGGGTCGGGGTGCCATTCGGATATGCCGAACCGGCGAGGAGCCCCGTTTTCGCAGCACAAAACCTGATACAGGAGCAGCACACCGATGGTAAGAATTCGTCTCCGCCGCGTTGGGCGGAAGAAAGCCCCCGTCTATCGCATCATCGTCGCCGACTCACAGAGCCCGCGCGACGGAAAGTTCATCGAGATCATCGGCCAGTACGCTCCGCGTCAGGCGCAGGGCGGTCTCGCCGTCAACGAAGAGCGCGCCAACTACTGGCTCGGCGTCGGTGCGCAGCCGAGCGACACGGTGCGCTCGCTTCTGCGCCGCGCCGGCGTTCTCAAGCGCCGTCACGAGCAGAGGCTCGGCATCGAGCTCAAGGCCGCGGCAGTTCCGGTTCGCGAGAGCGACGAGGAAGCCTCACCGGAATCGACCGAGGCGTAAATGGCCGCCGACGCATTGGCGATCGTCGGTCTCATTCGCAATGCTCAGGGAATTCGCGGCGAGGTAGTGATCGAGCCGCTCACAGATGCGCCGGACGCGGTATTCGCGCCCGGCCGTCGTGTTTTTGCGGGTGCCGGTCCCTCGAAATCGGGAGATACCGAGCGGCCGCTCACCGTTGCCGGCGCGCGGCCGTTCAAGGGTGGCGTCATGGTCAAGTTCGAGGAGGTATCGGACCGCACAGCGGCTGAGATGCTTCGCGGCCGCTACGTCTTCTCTCCCTTCGACGAGCTCGCCCCGCCGGATGAGGGAGAGGTCTATCTGCACGACCTGATCGGCATGTCGGTGCGGCTCGACACCGGTGAGGTGATGGGTAATGTCGGCGCGTACTATGAGCTTCCGCAGGGCCTCACCCTCGAAGTGAAGACGGCTAAAGGAAACGTTCTCGTTCCCTATCGTCCCGAGATGGTGGCGCATGTGGATACCGAAGCGCGCGAAGTAGTGGTGAAGGCCGAGGTCGGTATCTTCGACTGATGCCGCTTCGTATCAACGTCGTCACGATCTTTCCGGAGTTCTTCGCTGGCCCGCTGGGCTTGAGCATTCCCGAAAAAGCGAGAGCTGCGGGCGGTGTCGAGTACAACGTCGTCGACCTGCGCGACTATACTCACGACAAGCACCGCACAGTCGACGATTATCCGTACGGCGGCGGCGCGGGTATGGTGATGAAGCCGGGTCCGTTCTTCGAGGCGGTGGAGTCTCTCGGTGCCAGTGCGCCGATAGTGCTGCTTTCACCACGAGGAAAGCTTTTCTCGCATTCGGATGCGGTACGGTTTGCGGAAGGCGCAGAGCTCACTCTGCTTTGCGGTCACTACAAGGATGTCGACCAGCGAGTCGCGGATCATCTTGCGACAGAGGAGATCTCGCTCGGCGATTTCGTGTTGAGCGGCGGAGAGGCGGCAGCTCTTGCGATCATCGACGCGACGGTGCGACTCATTCCCGGCGCGAGGTCCGATCTCGACAGCGCGCGCGGAGATTCGTTCTTCGATCGCGGGATCAGCGCTCCATCCTACACCCGGCCGCCGGATTTTCGCGGATGGACTGTTCCAGAGGTTCTTCTGTCGGGAGATCATGCCCGCATCGCCAAGTGGCGGAACGACGAAGGAAAGCGACTGACCGAAAAACGCAACAGCTAACGGCTGCGCACTGCCCCACTCGCACCTGAAAGGCATTGCGTACTGCGTAACGGTCGGAGGGCCGCAAAACCGGTTGCTGCGCAATACGCATTGCCTTTCAGGTGCGAGTAGGGCAGTGCGCAAGCCGTTAGCTGTTGCGTTTTTCGGTCAGTCGCTTTCCTTCGTCGTTCCGCCACTTGGCGATGCGGG
>DASWQD010000448.1:0-2150 GCA_036398255.1 Gemmatimonadaceae bacterium
TGTGCGGAAGGTCGAGGATCTGCTGGTCGTTCGTGTAGCTGTGAACGGTGAGCATCGAGCCGTGCACGAAACCGAAGTTGTCACGTATCACCTGGACCATCGGCACGAGACAGTTCGTGGTGCACGACGCATGCGAGACGATGTGGTGCTTCGCCGCGTCGTACTTGTCGCTGTTGATGCCCATCACGATGGTGATGTCCTCGCCTTTCGCGGGGGCCAAGATGACGACTTTCTTCGCGCCGGCGTCGATGTGCTTGCGTGCATCTTCCGAGTTCGTGAATCGTCCGGTTGACTCGAGAACTATGTCGACGCCGAGGTCACGCCACGGAAGCTGCGACGGATCCTTGTGGGTGAGCACCTTGATCTCGTCTCCGTCCACCGTGATGGACTCAGCGCCACTTTCGACATCGCCCGGATACTGGCCATGCACCGAGTCGTACTTCAGCAGGTGCGCCAGAGTCCGTGTATCAGTCAGGTCGTTGATGGCGACGAAATCGAGATCGGCCACGCCCTGTTCCTTGGCTGCGCGAAGGACCTGCCTGCCGATTCTCCCGAATCCGTTGATGCCGACTCTGATTGCCATTCTTTTTTCCTATGGAAAGAGCCGGTCACCCGAGGCGGGTGCGCGGCCGAATGTTATGTAGCTGATTGTCCTCGCTCCCGCTGCAAAGAGCGCGCTTGCCGATGCCCGGAGAGTCGCCCCCGTTGTGACGACGTCGTCGAGCAGCATGATGTGAAGCCCGCGTATCGACGCACGCCTTTCGCCGGGAACCGAGAACGCACCGGCAACATTGCCTAGTCGTTCCCCCGGAGTCAACCGCGTCTGGCTTCGGCTCGACGACACTCGGAGCAGCACGTCGTGTCGCGACGGAATGTTCCAGTGCCGAGACAGATGAAGCGCGAGCAGGGCGCTCTGATTGAAGCCGCGCTCACGCTCCCTCTCGCGAGCGACCGGCACCGGGACGATCGCAGCTCGCTCCTGGGTGACATCGCGGGGAAATCGAGCGCGCGCCATTCTCTCCGCGATCTCCCCGGCCGCCCGGCTCCAGCCGTCGTATTTCAGCGCGTGCACAATGTCCTTTCCGGTTCCGGGTCCGATCCAGCAGTGCGATCGAGCCGACCGGACGAATGCGGGAAGGTTCACGCACCACCTGCACACGTGCGTGGTGACGGGATGACCACAGCGATCGCAGCGTGGATGCGAAAGCTCGCGCACCCGTGACCAGCAGTGACCGCATACGATTCGCTTCTCGTTTGCCGCAAGCAGTCGCTCGCAGACGGCGCAGCACGCGGGGAGCAGAAATTCCATCGCCGGCAGTAACGCCAGGCGCAAGCCGCTCAGGAGCGTCCGGTCGCGGCGAGGAGTGCGCTCCACATCACACCCTCATCGGGAGCCTCGTGGAACCACAGCGTGAATGCGGCAACACCCTGGTGCAGCAGCATCCTGAGTCCGTCAGACGCCCTGTGACCAGCGGTACGGGCCGACCGCACAAGACTCGTTTCCACTGGCGAGTAGACGAGATCGAGCACAGCGCAATCCGGGCGCAGCCGCTCGAGCTCCACCGGCTGCTCATCGCTTCCCATCCCGATCGGCGTCGCATTCACGACAAGATCGGCGTCCGACAGGCAGGGATCCCTCATCGAACACGCGCGGACGACAACCGAATGCCGCATCCGCATCGACATCGCGCGGGCGAGATCACGCGCGTGCACGCTCGCAGTCGCGCCGGGCCACTCGTCGATCGCGGTGAGCGCCGCAGCCGCCGCACCGCCGGCGCCGAGAATCGCGACGCGGAGTCCGGGCGGAATTTCTCCAAGGAGATCGCGCGCTGCGCCATCGAATCCGGCGACGTCGGTGTTGTCCCCGTCGAGCGCGCCATAGCCGTCGCCCCAGAACGTGTTCACCGCACCGACATGATGCGCTACGTCCGAAATGACGCGCATCGAATGCATCGCCGTTTTCTTGTGCGGCATCGTGAAATTGCCGGCGCACCTCGTGTGTGACAGAGCGGCGAGCGTGGAGTCGAGATCTTCTGACGCCACGTCGAGGGGTTCGTATCGCATCGGCCAGCCCTTTGCTTCGAGGGCGGCATTCTGCATGGCTGGCGAGAGCGACTGCGAGACTGGGTGTCCTATGAGAACGAGCCGCT